>CAIVDX010000429.1 GCA_903904805.1 uncultured Rhodospirillales bacterium | reverse complement strand
TGTTTTGATATGAATATGGGCCGGTGGAGGTTTCCACCGGCCCAAAGTTTTAGAAGTTTTTTGCTTCTTTTTTTCAAAAAAGAAGTGCTTGTCTTTACTCTTCTGTCTTCGCCCCGGCCTTCGGCTCTGGCGTGACCTCGATGTTGGCGGGGTGGGGTTTGTTCATCATCGCGCCGGTCATCGGGATGAAGAAAACGCCGACGTCGCGTTTGGAGTGGACTTTGCCGTCGGCGTCTTTCGTATAGACGTAGAGAACCTGGCCGCGTTTGAAGGGTTGGCCGATGGGGATGATCATGCGGCCGCCGGGCTTGAGTTGTTTGAACAGGTCGGGCGGGGCGTATTGGGCCGCGCAGGTGACGATGATGATGTCGAAGCCGCCCTGCACTTCGGGCCAGCCGTAATAGCCGTCACCCACGCGGGTTTGGATGTTGTCGTAGCCGAGGGGGGAGAAGATTTTGGCGACGGCGTGGCCGAGGGGTTCGATGATCTCGATCGAGTAGGATTTGGCGACGATGCGGGAGAGCAATGAGCTCTGGAAGCCGCTGCCGGTGCCGATCTCCAGCGTGGTGTGCTCGGGTTTGGGCTGGCAGATCTGGGTCATGTAGGCCTGGCCGAGATAGTCCGACAGGGCGGAGCCGTAGCCGATGGCCCAGGGCTTGGGGGTGTCTTCGTAGGACTCGCCGGGGACGGCGCGGTGGTCGGCATATTGGTAGTGGTAATATTCGCGCGGGACGGTGCGGAAGGCGGCCATGACGGCGGGGTCGGCGCTGCCGAGGCGTTCCTTCAGATAGGCCTCGATGCGGTTGATGGCGGGGCCGCGGCGGGCCTGGATGGCGTTGAACTGGGCGTCAGTGAGGGAGACCGGGCGGCCGGAGGCGGCCATGGCGGCCTCGAACTGGGCGCGGGTCCAGCCGTTGGCGACGTTCACCCCGGCCGCGCGGGCACGGTGGAGGGCCGGCAGGGCGAGGGCGCCGGCGAGGGCGGCACGGCGTGGGAGCATCAGTTTTGGGGCCAAGATCAGGTCTCTCTGGGGAGTGGGTGAGCCAATGCGGCGAGGCCATACAGCAAAAATGCGCCGATGATAACGGTGCCGAATCCGCTGGTGAGCGCGAGCAGGTTGGCGGCGGGGGTGGCGACGACGGACATCGCGCCGTTCAGCCCCCAGGCCCAGGGGAGGAAGCCGGAGCCGAGTACGCCGGCGCGGTCGAGCCCGACCGGGAAGGGCACGCCCAGCGCGATGGAGACCGGGGCGATCAGGGCGATCAGCAGGGCGATGCGGGCGGCGGTGGGCAGGGCCAGGGCATCGAGTTCGACGCGCTGGGCCAGCACCATCGCCGCGCACCAGAGCAGGATGGCGGCGAGGGCCCAGCGCAGGCCGATGCGGCCGGCGAGCAGGGAGCCGAGGCCGGAGAAGATCAGCATGCCCGTCAGCACCAGGGCGAAGGCGATGGTGCGGTCGTTCAGCAGCAGCGAGGCCTTCTCGATCAGCCAGATCTCGATGAACAGGAACCCCAGGCCAAGGGCGGAGAAATAGATGATGGCGCGCAGCAGGCCGCCCTTGGCCGCCCGCACGCGGCCGCCGGCGAGGGCGGGGACGGCGAGGACGAGCAGCGCGATCACCAGCGCCTGGGCGAGCACGGCGAGATTGACGAGTTGGCCGACCTCGGATTGCGGCAGGAGTTCCAGGCGTTTGAGGATCGTGCCGAGGCGGTCGAGCCGGAGGATGGCATAGTAGAATGGGCGGTCGAGCGTGACCGGGGCGAGGTTGAATTCGGACCCGGACTGGCTGGGGGTGCCGGAGAGGATGGCGATGGCTTCGTCGGAGATCGCGTCGTTGGCGGTGTCAGCGGAGGAGGAGACCTCGCCGCGCTCGAAGCTGACGGAGGGGAGGTCGTTGTAGATGGTGGCGCGGGCGGCGGCGATGTCGATGCCGGGGAAGTAGGAGAGATCGAAGGAGCGGTCGTCGCAATATGCCTTGGCGGCGGCGATGCGGTCGGCGCTGAACGGCGTGGGGCTGATCAGGATGCGCACGTTCCAGGCGGAGCGGGCGACGATCACGTGGGGCAGCGGGTCGGCGATGCCGGCCAGTGCGAGGCCGGCGCGGACGGTGGCGAGCATGCGCAGGGCGTAGGTGGGGAAGTCGCGGATGGAGACCGGAATGGAGACGATGCCGGCGGGCGTGAGGGCGGCGAGGTCGGCGGCGATGGCATCGGCGCTGAAGGCGGTGGCGTTGGCTTCGCCGCCATCAAGGAAGTCGGCGGAGATGTCGATCAAATCATAAGCGCTTGCGCGCTGGGGGAGGTCAGCCCCCTTGGCGTTTCGGGCGCGCGCCAGGGCGCCGTCGGGCAGGATGCGCACGCGCGGGTCGGGCGCCCAGGCGGGGGCGGGGCCGAGGCCGGACTGGACGGCCTCGCGCTGGATCGGGTCGGGTTCCAGCGCGTCGATCGCACTGGCGCCCAGCGCGAGGGCGAGTTTGATGCGGAAGCCGCCGGAGATGCCGGCGAGGAGAATGCGGGGTTTGTCGAGCAGGGCGTAGGCCACACCATCCAGCGTGGCTTTGGCGTAGGCGGCGGTCGCTCCGGGGGATTTCGGCAGGGTGGTGACGCGGTTGCCGTCCTTGTACAGGCCGAGGCCGGAGGGCGGGCCGCCAATATCCATCTGGCCGGCATCGTTGGAGATGTCGGTATCGACGCGTTCGGTGAAATCATCAAGCAGTTGGAACAGGCCGCGGGGGGAGTGGATTTCGGCGACGATGGCGGCGTCGGGCACATGGGAGGGGGCGTAGATCGATTTGAAGTCGTTGACCTCGGCACGGGGGGCGCCGAGCAGCAGGGCCTCGGCGGCGACCAGCATCAGGGCGGCGGCGAGGCCGGCGCGGCGGCGGTGCGGGCCGCACAGGGCCGCGAGCGCGAGGCCGGGCAGCAGGGCGGGCACCAGCAGAAAGGGATGCAGCCAGGACATCAGCGCGAGGACGCAGGCGGCCCCTGCCCCGGCGCCGGTGAGGTCGTAGCCATAGACCAGTTTCACCTGGCGCTCGTTCAGCACGAAGCTCAGCGAGACGAACAGGCCGGTGAGGAAGAAGAAGGGCAGCAGGGCGGCGTAATAAAGCGCGATGTTGCCGATCTGCGGCCACCAGGTGGCGGCGTTTTGCAGCTGCAGCGGGTTGAACGGGTTGATGGAGGTCAGCCAGAAGCCGGCGGCCCCGGTGAGCAGCAGCAGCGATGGCAGCCAGGCCAGGACCGTCTCGCCGCGGCGGGCGACCAGGTCGCGCAGCAGCGCCATGGCGACGCCGGAGAGGGCGAAGCCGACCATGACGATGGAGATCACCCAATAGCCGTATTCCGACCATTTCGCGACGGCGAAGTAGCGGGTCAGCGCGATCTCGATCCCCACCGCGACGGCGGAGACCAGGAAGAGGGACAGCAGACGCAAATTCATTTCGGCCAGACACGCCTTTGTGCGAAATCCAGCACTGCCTGATCGAAACGGCCGGGCTCGTCAACGAACAGGGCGTGGCCGGCGGTGGCGAACAGGATCGTCTCGGCGGCGGGATGGTGGGCGGCGAGGTTGGCGGCCTGGGCTGCGAAGCGGGGGCGGACGATATAGAGAACGGGTTTGGCGGTGGCGTAGAGCGCCTCCTTCCAATAGGTGCGTGGCACCGGATAGGCCCAGAGCTTGCGCGCATCCTGTTTGGGCAGGCGCAGGACGGCTTCGGTGAGCGCATCGAGCCAGGGGGCGGGCTGCGGGGTGGCGAACATGCCGCGCACGAAGCGGGCGACGAATTTCTCCCAGGGTGGGGGCGGCGGCGCGTTTTTGGCCGGCGGCGGGCGGGGTGGCGGGGGCGGGTCCTCGCCGACGGAATTATCCACCAGCACCAGGCCGGCGATGTGGCTGTCACCCTGGGCGTGGATGTAGGCGAGGCTGTCGAGCACGCCGAGCGACCAGCCGAGCAGCAGGACCGGGCGCGGGCCGAGCTGGGCGATGAGTTCGCCGATGTCGGCACCGCGGCGGTCATGCACATAGCCGGAGGGGGCGAGGTCGCTCTCGCCCTGGCCGCGCGGGTCGAGGGCGGCGACGTGGTAGCTGCGCGAAAAGGCGTCGATCTGGTGCTGGAATATCCAGGCGGGCATCGCCCAGCCGGGCACGAGCACGATGGTGGGCGCGGCGGGAGGCCCCGCCTCGATCCAATGCAGCCGCACGCCATCGGTTGTCTTGAAAAAATGATCGCGTGTGGGCACCGCCGCGTGGGCGGCTGCGCTGAGGCAGAGCAGCGCGCAGCAGAGTTTCACAATGTCTTTGGTTCTTTCCTGCCGGAAAGAACGTTTCTCATCGCACGCGTGGCCGGGTGGATTAATGGCCGAGGCCTCCGTGCGGGGCGGGTTCGCCGGCGGCGCGGAGCTTCGCGTCGGGCATCACGAAGGCGACGATGAGGGCGACGATCATCAGCAGGGCGGAGCCGGCGAAGGCGAGGACGAAGCCGTGTTGCAGGCCGGCCTCGGCGATCGCGCGGGTGCCGGCGGGCAGACCGGCGAAGGCGTCCGAGCCGCTGCGCAGGGCGCCGAGGTCGATCCTGCCGGCCTGGCCGATGCTGGCCAGCGCGCCGCCGAAGCCCAGCGCGATCAGCGCGCCGGACATGGTGCTGCCGAAGGCGCCGCCCATCGAGCGCAGGAACAGCATCGTCGCGGTCGCCACGCCGACATCGCGCCGCTCGGAGGCGTTCTGGATCGACACCAGCGTGGCGGGCATCACGATGCCCACGCCGATGCCGAGCAGGACGGAATAGATGATGTCGAGCCCCAGCCAGGTGTCGCGGCCGGCGGTGGCCATCAGGCCGAGGCCGAGCAGGGCCAGCACCAGGCCGAAGATGATCGCCCCGCGGGTGCGCCCGACCCGGCGGGTCCACAGGCCGGTGAGGTAGCTGGCGAGGGTGGAGATGGCGAGGAACGGGACGACCAGCTGGCCGGATTGCTCGGCGTCGGCGCCATGGATCAGCTGGAAGAACAGCGGCAGCATGAAGATGCCAACGAACATGCTCATCGAGGCGAAGAAGGCGAGGCCGAGGCAGCAGACGAAGACGCGGCTGTCGAACAGGCGTGGCGGCAGCAGCGGGTCGGCACTGCGGCGCTCCTGCCAGACCAGCAGCAGGATCAGCGCGACGCCGAGCGCGAACAGGGTGGCGATCGGCCAGGAGAGCCAGGGGAATTCGTTGCCGCCCCAGCTGAGCAGCATCAGCCAGGCGGTGATGCCGGCGATCAGGAACAGCGAGCCCAGCCAGTCGATATGCACCGGGCGGCGGCGCACCGGGATCGCCCGCAAGGCGCGGTCGGAGAGGAGGAAGGCGGCGGCGGTGATCGGCAGGTTGATCCAGAAGACCCAGCGCCAGGAGAGATAGTCCGTCACGTAGCCGCCGACGATCGGGCCGGCGATGGAGGCGAAGGCCCAGGTGCCGGTCATGTAGCCCTGGTAGCGGCCGCGTTCGCGCGGGGCGACGACATCGGCGATGGCGGCCTGGGCCATCGCCATCAGCCCGGCGCCGCCCATGCCCTGCAGAGCGCGGGCGGCGATCAGTTGCGGCAGGCTCTGGGCGAGCGCGCAGGCGGCCGAGGCGACCATGAACAGCACCAGGCAGGGCAGCAGCACGGCGCGGCGGCCGATCGAGTCGGACAGGCGGCCATAGATGGGGGTCATCGCGGTGGAGGTCAGCAGATAGGCGGTGACGATCCAGGAGAGATGGCCGAAGGCGTTGAGATCGGCGGCGATGGCGGGCACCGCGGGGACGATGACGGTCTGGTCCACCGCGGCGAGCAGGATGCAGAGCAGAATGCCGAGCACCACCGCCTTCGCCTCGCGGTGGCTGAAGTTCGGCATCACATCGTCGGTGTCGGTGGTGGTCTCTCGGGCGGCATCCATGTCGACGGCTGGTCTCCCGCGCCCGGCGCTTGATGGAAGCCGATGACGCGACAGCTTCTGACTACTCCGCGCGACCCGACCTGTCAGCCCCGCGCGGGCCGGCGCTACTCGGCGAACACGCGGCGCAGAAAGGCGCCGAAATCGCGGTTGCTGCGGGCCCGCACCGCATCGTCGCGCCCGATCGGGTAGGGATCGGCGCCGGCGGTGCACAGAGCGAGGCTCATCTTGCGGCGAAACGGGCTCGACAAGGTGAGGTCGGAGCGCTGATCGACGATCTCGCCGTCGCGGGTGACGAGGTAGGAGCAGCCGGAGAGGTTGCGGCCGCGGGTCTGGCGTTCGAGCGCGCCGTCCCATTGCTGCACGGCACCGGGATAGCCGATCATGCTGACCTGGCTGCCGCCCTCGCGCAGGTCGTGCACGATCTCCTCGCAGCGCTCGGGGCGGATGAGTTCGTCGGCGCCGCCTTCCAGCATGAGCAGCGGCGCGCCGGTGGTGCGGTGGTTTTCGAAGCGGGCGATGCAGGGCGTGTAATAGGCGACGTGGCCGGCGAAGCGCGGGCCCTTGGGCGCCATGGTGCGGGCCACCTGGTCGTACATCGCGTAGATCGTCGCCATGCCGCCATAGTTGAAGCCGGCGAGCACCACGCGGCGGGCGTCGATCTCGGGCCGGTCGGCGAGCCAGAGCAGGCCGGCATAGGCGTCGGTGACGAACATCGTCTCGGTGATGTGGGTGACGCGGTCGACCAGCGAGGTGCCGAGCTCCTTGCGGCTGCCGAAACTGTCGATGGCGAGCACGGCCACGCCCATGGCGGCGAGCTGCTTGCCGTATTTCGCGCTGAACGGGCCCTGCGGCGGGCCGGCGGGGCCCTGCAGCAGGATCACCGCCGGCACCGTGTGGGCGGCCGAGGCGTCGGCGGGCAGGTAGAGCTGGGCGGCGGCGCTGGTGGCTGGCCCGGCGTCACGCGCGTCATGCGCGCCGGCGGGGATGTCGCGCGGGGCGAAGGGGCTGCTGGAGGCGATGGTCACCGGCTGGCCGACGATCGCGCCGAGGGTGGCGGGATCGGGCCAGACATCGCGGATCTGCGCCCGCGCGGCGAGCGGGCACAGAGCGGCGGCCACCAGGAGCGCGCGGATGGTTGATCGCATGATCGTTCAAATGTTGCGCCGTGGCCCGGCTGCAAGGGGGAGCGGGCAAAGGCGAGCGGGCTGGGGGGAGGGAGCGGGCAAGCCATGCGCGGGCGGGCGTTCACGGGGGCGGATGTGCGCGGCAGTGTGGCCGTGATGAGCCCTGCCCCGCCTTCGTTGAAACGCCGTGCCAGCCCGCGCCTGATCGCGCTGATCGTCGCCTCCGGCCTGTTCATGGAGCAGCTCGACGGCACCGTGCTGGCCACCGCGCTGCCCGACATGGCGGCGTCGCTGGGGGCGGATGTGCTGCATATGTCGACGGCGCTGACGGCCTATCTGCTGAGCCTGGCGGTGTTCATCCCGGTCTCCGGCCAGGTGGCGGACCGGTTTGGCAGCCGGACGGTGTTCTGCGGCGCGATCATGCTGTTCATGGCGGGCTCGATCCTGTGCGCGCAGGCCTGGAGCCTGGAGAGCCTGGTGGTCGCGCGCATCGTGCAGGGCATTGGCGGGGCGCTGATGGTGCCGGTGGGGCGGCTGGTGATGCTGCGCTCGGTGAGCAAGCAGGACCTGATCGACGCCACCGCCTGGATGCTGGTGCCGGGCATGGCCGGGCCGGTACTGGGGCCGCCGGTGGGGGGCTGGATCACCACGCATCTGTCGTGGCGATGGATCTTCTACATCAACATTCCGGTGGGGGTGGTCGGGCTGGTGGCGGTGCTGATCTTCATCGAGAATTTCCGCGCACCGGCGCCGCGCTTCGACTGGCGCGGGATCATGCTCTCGGGGGCGGCGCTGTGCCTGCTGATGCTGGGGCTGGAGACCGGCAGCCGCGGGCAGCTCTCGGTGGGCTGGACGGCGCTGGTGCTGGGCGCGGGGGTGGCGGCGGCGATCGCCTATCTGCTGCATGCGCGGGTGAGCCCGCGGCCGGTGCTCGATCCGGCGCTGATGAAGGTGCAGACATTTGCGGTGTCGGTGATCTCGGGCACGCTGTTCCGCGTGGGGTTCGGCTCGCTGCCGTTTCTGCTGCCGATGCTGATGCAGATCGGCTTTGGGGTGAGTGCGGAGAAATCCGGCTTCATCACCTTCGCCGCGGCCGGTGGCGCGGTGCTGATGAAGGCGACGGCGGGGCCGTGCCTGCGGCGGTTGGGATTTCGGCGGACGTTCGTGTGGGTGGGGCTGATCTCCGGCCTGCTGCTGGCGGCCTGCGGGCTGATCCGGCCGGGCTGGCCGGCGCCGGTGATCTACACGCTGCTGCTGCTGTGCGGCTTCATCTCGTCGCTGCAGTTCACCGGCTACAACACCATCGCCTATTGCGACCTAAAGCCGGCGCAGATGAGCAGCGGGGCGAGCTTCTACGCGACGTTCCAGCAATTCGCGCTGACCTTGGGGATCGCGGTGGCGGCGGCGGGGCTGTCGGCGCTGACGGCACTGCGCGGGCAGGCGTTGCCGGATTTCGCCGATTTCACGCTGGTGTTCGGGTTGATGGGGGCGATCGCCGGATCGTCGGCGCTGATCGCCACCAGCCTGCCGCGGAATGCGGGGGCGGATGTGAGCGGCAAGGACAGCTAGGCCGGCGCCGGGGCGTGGCCTTGCCTCGGCCTTTCCTCACTGGTACAGATCGGCCCACGACGCAATACACCCAATGGGGAGAAACAAAATGCCGGTCACCGTCCGTGGCATCGAGTTCGAGGGCAATCTCGACAACAGCATGGGGCTGGAGTTCTACAACCTTTCCCATCCCTGGGGCTTTCAGGTGCCGAACTGGCCCTATTTCACCGACGTGAACATCGAGCGCATTCATTACATGGCGAAGTCGGGCGTGCTGACGCAGCGCTTCACCACGACGATGCATTCCTCCACCCATATCGACGCGCCGGCGCATGTGGTGCAGGGCACGCCGTTCATCGAGGAGGTGCCGCTGCCGCATTTCTTTGGTTCCGGCATCGTCGTTTCCATTCCGAAGAAGAAATGGGAATTCATCACCTATGACGACCTGGAGAAGGCGGCGGGGCATGTGATCCGCAAAGGTGATGTGCTGATCGTCAACACCGGCTGGCACAAGCAGTATGAGGATGGCGATTATTTCGCCTATTGCCCGGGCTTCGTGCCCTCGGCCGCCGATTGGCTGGTGGAGAAGGGCGTGAAGGTTGTTGGCCACGACACGCAGGCGAACGATCATCCGCTGGCCACCGCGATCGGCCCGCAGCGCAACGGCCCGCTGCTGCCGCATCTGGCGGCGGAGTATCTGGAGTGGTCCGGCGGGCGCACCTGGAACGAGGATTTCCCTGAGTGGGAGCCGGTGCATCGCAAGCTGTTCAGCAATGGCATCATGGGCATCGAGAATGTCGGCGGCGATCTGGATGCGGTGACGGGCAAGCGCGTGACCTTCGCGTTCTTCCCGTGGAACTGGACGCGCGGCGATGGCTGCATCATTCGCCTGGTGGCGATGATCGACAAGAAGGGCGCCTATCGGATCGAAAGCGGGGAGAGCTTCTGATGGTTCACGTGAAGAAATACACCGACGCGAAGACCTATGAGGCGGCCAATCACTGGGATGTGAAGGGCTTCCGCCTGCAGGGCTTCGAGCCCGGCGCTCCGGAAAAGTTCTGGGTGGGACTGTCGCATTTCCTGCCCGGTGGCGGCGCGGGGCCCGACCAGGGCCCGGTGGAGAAGGTCTATGTGGTGCTGAGCGGCAAGATGACGGTGTGGGCGGAGGGCCGCGAATTCGTGCTCGGCCCGATGGACAGCTGCACCATTCCGGCCAACACCGAGCGCAAGATCACCAACATGGAAAACGAAGTCTGCACCATGCTGGTGGTGGTTGAGACTCCGAAGTCCTAAGCAAGGAAAACAACAATGGACACCTGGCTGCGCAATCCGGCTTCCCTGTTCGACATCAAAGGCAAGGCGGCGATCGTCACCGGCGCGTCTGGCGCGTTCGGTGCGCTCGCGGCGAAGGTGCTGGCAGGGGCCGGGGCGCGGCTGGTGCTCACCGCGGGCAACAAGGCGGCGCTGGACGAGGTGGCCGGCGAGTGCCGTGCGCTGGGCGCCGAGGTGGTGACGCTCAACACCCGCCCGAGCACCGAGGCGGATTGTGATGCGATCGCCAAGGCGACCGCGGACGCGTTCGGCGGCATTGATATTCTTGTTGTGGCATCAGGCATGAACAAGGTGGCGCCGATTGTCGACACGCCGCTCGATCAGTTCGAATCCATCATGGATGCGAACGTGACCGACAGCTGGCTGATGAGCAAGGCGGTCGGCAAATACATGATCGCGGCGAACAAGGGCGGCAAGGTGGTGCTGATGAGCTCCGCCCGCGGCAAGCTGGGGCATCCGGCGGGCTATACGGCCTATTGCGCGTCGAAGGCCGCGGTGGAGGGCATCACCCGCGCGCTCGGCTGCGAGTGGGGCAAATACAACATCCAGGTGAACGCGATCGCGCCGACGGTGTTCCGGTCCGCGCTGACGGCGTGGATGTACGAGGACAACGAGAAGGCGACCACCGCGCGCAACGGCTTCCTGGCGCGCGTGCCGCTGGGGCGGTTGGGTGAGCCCTCCGATCTTGCCGGGCCGTTGCTGTTTCTGGTGTCCGCGGCATCATCTTTCTACACCGGGCATGTGCTGGATGCGGATGGCGGATACTCCGCCGGATGATGCCCGCGCGCGTTACCGTGATCGGCGCGGGGCTGATGGGCCATGGGCTGGCGCAGATTTTCGCGCTGGCCGGGCACCAGGTTGTGGTGCAGGACCCGTATCAGCCGAGCCTGGATTCGCTGCGGGAGCGCATCGCCGCCAATCTGCGTGATCTTGGCCAGGATGAGAGCGCGGTGACGCGCGTGCGCGCCGAGCCGGATCTGGCGCGCGCGGTGAGCGAGGCGGATTATGTGCTCGAGGCGGCGGTCGAGAATCTCGAGATCAAGCAACAGATCTTTGCCGCCATCGAGGCCGCCTGCCCGGCCGATTGCATTCTGGCCTCCAACACCTCGGTGATCCCGATCACCGCGATCATGGGCGGCTTGCGCAATCGCTCGCGCGCGCTGGGCACGCATTGGTGGAACCCGCCATTCCTGGTGCCGCTGGTGGAGGTGATCCAGACCGAATGGACCGCGCCCAGCGTGATCGACTGGACGATGAAGCTGCATACCGCGCTGGGCAAAACCCCTGTGCACGTGAAGAAGGATGTGCCCGGATTCATCGGCAACCGGTTGCAGCATGCGCTGTGGCGGGAGGCGATCTCGATCGTCGAGCGCGGCATTGCGGACGCGGAGACGGTGGATGCGGTGATCCGCGCCTCGATCGGGCGTCGGCTGTCGGTGCTGGCGCCGCTGGCGAATTCCGATCTGGTCGGCACCGAACTGACCTTGGCGATCCATCGCACCGTGCTGCCGGACATCGAGAACAGCCAGGCGCCCTCCCCTCTGCTTGAACGCATGATCGAGCAGGGCAAGCTCGGTTTCAAGAGTGGGGAAGGCTTCATGACCTGGTCGCCGGAGCAGCAGAGCGCGATCCGCCAGAAGATGGTGCAGCATCTCAAGGCGCAGGCGGCGGACGACCCGGCACCATCGGGCGCGGTCGCGGCCTGGACACGCGGCTGAGCCCCATTCTCGAACTGCGTGGCCTGAACAAGCGCTTTGGCGCGGTGGTGGTGGCGCGCGATCTGGATCTGGACGTTGCGCCAGGGGAGGCGCTGGGGATTCTTGGGCCGAACGGGGCGGGCAAGACCAGCCTGTTCGGCATGATCACCGGCACGCTGCTGCCCGATGCCGGGCGGGTTGCGTTCAAGTCTGCCGATATCACGCGGCTGTCGCCGGCGGCGCGCTGCCGGGCGGGCATCGCGCGCAGCTTTCAGGTGCCGCAGCCCTTTGGCGGCATGACGGTGTTCGAGAATCTCGTTGTGGCCGCTTCCTTTGGCGAGGGGATGTCGGAGCGCGCGAGCTATGCGCATTGCCGGGATATTCTCGATCGGTGCGGGTTGGCGGATCGCGCGAACCGTCTGGCGGGCTCGCTGACATTGCTCGATCGCAAGCGTCTGGAGTTGGCGCGCGCGCTCGCCACGCGACCGAGCCTGCTGCTGCTCGACGAGGTTGCTGGCGGTCTCACCGAGCATGAATGCCACGCGCTGGTGGGGCTGGTGCGCGATGTTCATGCCACCGGCGTGACGATCGTGTGGATCGAGCATGTGGTGCACGCGCTGATCGCCGTGGTGGGGCGCCTGGTGGTGCTGCATGGCGGCGGCTTCATTGCCAATGGCGAACCGACCGCGGTGATCCGCAGCCCGCTGGTGGAAGAGATCTATATGGGGATCTCGGCGGATGGCTGAGCCGTTGCTCGTGGTGAAGGATCTCGATTCCTTCTATGGGGATTTCCAGGCGCTGTTCTCGATTTCGCTGGAATTGGGCGCGCGCGAGGTGCTGGCGGTGATCGGTGCGAACGGGGCGGGCAAGAGCACGCTGCTGAAAACGATCGCCGGGCTGATGGGCGCACGCGACGATGCCATTCGTTTTGAGGGCGCGCCGATCGGCGCGATGGCAGCGCACAGGGTGGTGGCGCGCGGGATCGCGCTGGTGCCGGAGGGGCGGCGGCTGTTTGCCTCGCTCTCGGTGGAGGAAAATCTGCTGGTGGGCGGGCAGTTGCGGCGGCCTGGGCCGTGGTCGCTTGCCAGGGTGTATGATCTGTTCCCGGTGCTTGCGGATCGGCGCGATGTGCCGGCAACCTCGCTTTCGGGCGGGCAGCAGCAGATGGTGGCGATCGGACGGGCGTTGATGTCGAATCCCTCGTTGCTGTTGTGCGACGAAATCAGTCTTGGTCTGGCACCCACCATTGTGCGCGACATCTATGCGCGGATGCCGCAGATCGTGGCCGAAGGGACGGCGATGGTGATCGTGGAGCAGGATATCGGCCAGGCGCTGGCCGCTGCGCAGTCGGTGATCTGTCTGCAGGAAGGGCGCATCGCGCTGGCCGTGGCCGCCGGCAGCGTGACACGCGCCGACATCGCCGCCGCCTATTTCGGAGTCTGACAGTGCTGGACTGGGTGAACACGATCCTTCAGGGCGTGCTGCTGGGTGGGCTCTACGCGATGTTCGCGGCGGGGCTGTCATTGATCTTTGGCGTGATGCGGCTGGTGAATATCGCGCATGGAGATCTGATCGTGCTGGCCGCCTATATCGCGCTGGTGACGACGCAGGCGCTGGGCATCGGGCCGTTGCCGGCGATTGCCATTGTGGTGCCGGTCATGGCGGCGATCGGCTATCTGCTGCAGCGTGGGTTGCTGAATGCCACGCTGGGCGATGACATTCTACCGCCGCTGCTGGTGACCTTTGGCCTGTCGGTGATTTTGCAGAATGGGCTGTTGGAGATCTTCACCGCGGACAGCCGCAAGCTGCAGGCGGGGGCGATCGAGATCGACTCGCTGCACCTGCCTGGCGGGCTGGCGGTGGGCACCTTGCCGGTGATCCAGTTCGTGATCGCCGTGGCGGTGATTGGCGCGTTGCAATTGTTGTTGTACCGCACGGCATTGGGGCGCAGCTTCCGCGCGGTGTCGGATGACCAGCAGGTGGCGCAGCTGATGGGGATCAACAACCGGCATATCTTTGGCCTGGCGATGGCGATCTCGTTGGCGGTGGTGGCGGTGGCCGGTGTGCTGCTCGCGGTGCGCAGCAATTTCGATCCGGCGATCGGGCCGGCGCGGCTGATCTTCGGCTTCGAGGCGGTGATCATGGGCGGGCTGGCCAGCCTGTGGGGCACGCTGGCCGGCGGCATTCTGCTCGGCGTGGCGCAGACGATGGGCGCGCGGATCGACCCCGGATGGCAATTGCTGGCCGGGCATCTGGTGTTTCTGCTGGTGCTGGCGATCAGGCCAAGCGGCCTGTTTGCGCGAGCCGGACATGGCTGAGTTTTCCGTCGGGTCAGCGACACGGGCGCATCGTTTCGTCGCGGTTGCCGCGGTCGCGGTGGTGGCGGGCCTGGCGTCGGCCCCCTATTGGGCGAGCCGTGATGGCATCCAGCTGCTGGGCGAGTTCTTTGCCTATGCGGCGCTGGCGAGCCTGTGGAATCTGCTGGCGGGCTATGCCGGTCTGGTGTCGGTGGGGCAGCAGGCCTTTGTCGGGCTGGGCGGCTATGTGATGGCGGCGTTGGCGATCTTTGTGGGAGTCAACCCGCTCTATGCGATCCCGATCGCCGGGCTGGCGGCGGGGATCGTGGCAATCCCGGTGGCGATGATCACCTTTCGGCTGCGTGGCGCCTATTTCGCGATCGGAACATGGGTGGTGGCCGAGGTATTTCGGCTGCTGGCCTCGCAGATCGGCGCGATGGGAGGTGGCTCGGGCGCATCCCTGCCGGCGCGGGTGGTGACCGGGATCGCGCGGTCGCGGGCGGATCGCGAGGCGATCATCTACTGGGTGGCGCTGGTGCTGATCCTGCTCGTGCTGGGCTTGATCGTTGTGGTGTTGCGGTCGCGCTTCGGTCTGGCGCTGACCGCGATCCGCGACAATGAGCTGGCGGCGCGCAGCAATGGCATCGAGGTCGGGCGGGTGAAATTGTTCGTGTATGTGCTGGTGGCGCTTGCCACCGGCATGATCGGGGCGTGGATTTTTCTGCAGAAATTGCGGGTCTCGCCGACCGCGGCGTTCGATGTGAATGACTGGACGGCGTTGGTGATCTTCATGACGGTGATCGGCGGCATCGGCTCGATCGAGGGGCCGATCATCGGCACCATCATCTTTTTCGTGATGCGCGAGACATTGTCGGATCTTGGCAGCATCTATCTGATGATTCTTGGGCTGGTGGCGATCGTGGTGATGCTGCGGGCGCCGCGCGGCATCTGGGGGGCGATCGCGGCGCGCACCGGGTGGCAGGTGATCCCGCTGCGCCGGCTGCTGCGCGTGAGCTGATGGAGATCTCCCGCCGCCGGCTGTTCGCGGTGGGGGCGGCCGGTGCGGTTTTGCCGGCGCGCGCGGCGTCGCTCGCGACCGCGCGCGATATCCAGGGCGTGCTCGATCCGGCCTGGCGGCTGGGGGCGCTGGAGGCGAATGTGCTGCGCGCGGTCTGCCCCGGCCTGATCGCCGCCGACGATGCGGCGGATCGTTGGAGCCTGGCACTGGCGGAGGCAATCTCGCAGCCCACGCCGCGCACAATCGCATTTCGCCTGCGGCCGGGGCTGCGCTTCAGCCATGGCTATGGCGCGGTGACATCGGCCGATGTGCGATTTTCCTTCGAGCGGTTCGCCCGTGCCGGTGCGGCGGGGCTGCCGACCTATGCGGCGGACTGGGCGCTGCTGGAGGGGGTGGAGATCGTTGATGAGCTCAGCGGCATCATTCATCTGCGTGCGCCCGCCCCGGCGCTGTGGCGCACGGTGTTGCCGGACGCCTCGGGCTGCATCATCTCGCGGCGGGCGCTCGACGATGGGGCCTATCGCATCGATCATGGGGCGCCGGTGGTGCCGGGCGCGGGCAGGCTGACGCTGGCGGCGTGGCGGCCGGGGCGGGCGGTGTCACTGATGCCGTCGGACAATTCCGCGACCCCGATCACGCTGCGGCCGGTGCGCGATATTCGCACCGCGACGCTGGCGCTGCGCGGGGGCGCGGTGGATTTCGCCGCGGTGCCACCGGAGGATCTGCGCGCGCTGGGGGCGACGCCGGGCCTGCGGGTGATTGATCGGCAGGCGAACAATATCGTCTGGATCGGCATGAATTGCGACATGCGGCCGCTGGATCAGGCCGATGTGCGCGCAGCGATCAGGGCGGGCATCGATGTGGAGCAGGTGCTGCTGGGCGGCTGGGATGGCGCGGTGGCGCCGGCGCGGGGGCCGATCGCGCCAGCTATGGTCGGGCATTGGGCGGATGCGCCGCGCGCGGTGCGCGATGTTGCCGCCGCGCGGGCGCTGCTGGCGCGGGCGGGATTTCCGAACGGGCTTGATCTGACGCTGACCTTGCTGAACGATCCGGAGTATCAGCAGGCCGGCGTGGTGATCCGGGACCAGCTGGCCGCAGTGGGGATTCGGGTGCGGCTGGATGTGCGCGATCCCGGCGCGTTCTGGTCGGCGGATGCGGCGACGCTGGCGCTGTCACTGCAACGGTTTGGCGCGAAGTCGGATCCGGATTTTCTGATGCAGTGGTTCACGCCGGCGCAGATTGGCGGCTGGAACTGGCAGCGTTGGAACAGCCCGGACTTCGCCGCGCTGATCGCGCGGGCGGCCGGCACACCGGATGGGCCTGAGCGGGAGCGGTTATATGTCGATGCGCAACGGCTGATGGATCAGGCCGGCTGCTTTGTGTGGCTGACGCATGGTGTGGTGGCGTGCGCGCATGCGGCGGGGCTGCGGCCGGCGGTGATGGCCAATGGGGATGATTGGCTGCTTGACCGGTTCGGCTGGGCATGAGGTCGCTGGCGCGCGCGGCGGTCACCTTGCTTGCGGCGATGGTGATGCTGTTCGCGATGATCGCGCTGGTGCCGGGCAATCCGGCGAGCATCCTGCTCGGGCCACGGGCGACGGAGGAGACCGTGGCGGCCTATACGCGGCTGATGCATCTGGATGATCCGTGGCCGCTGCGGCTCGCGGTGTTCATTGGCCATGCGCTGATGCTTGATCTTGGCAATGATCCGATCGATGGGCGACCGGTGGCGGCGATCGTGGCGGAGGTGGTGCCGCCGACGCTGGCCCTCGCCGGCAGCGGGCTGCTGATCGCGCTGGTGGCCGGCATGGCCGCGGGGATTGTGGGGGCGACCCGGCCGGATGGGATCGCGGATCGGCTGATCGGTCTGCTCGGACTTGCCGCACTCGCGCTGCCCTCTTTCGTTGTCTGCATTGTGCTGTTGCTGGCATGGATCGCGCTGACCGGGCGGGCGCCGATGGTGGGGGCGGCGGGCGCGGCGGGGCTGCTGGTGCCGGCCTGCGCGCTGGCGCTGGGGTGGTTCGGCACCATCGCGCGGCTGCTGCGGTCGAGCCTGGGGGAGAGTCTGGCCGAGCCGTTCATTCGCACATTGCGGGCCAATGGGATCGGCGAGTGGCGGATTCTGCTGCTGCACGCGCTGCCGTTGGCGATGCCGCCGGTGCTGGCGTTGCTCGGCGTGAGTTTCGGGCAGTTGATTGGCGGGGCGGTGTTCGCCGAGATCATCTTCGCGCGGGAGGGGTTGGGCGGCCTGATCGTGCGGGCCATCGCGGAGCGGGATTTTCCGCTGGTGGAGGGGGCGGTGCTGGTGGCCGTGCTGTTGTTCATCGTGGTGAATCTGGCGGTGGACGCGCTGATCCGTCGGCTTGATCGGCGCGGCGCGTGATGGTCGCGGCGGTGTGGGCTCGCCAATCCGGCCGGGTGGGGCTGGTGATTTTGGCAGTGCTCATGGTGACGGCGGTGGTTGGGGTGCTGCTGCCGGCGGCGCCGATCGATCTGGTTGGGCGTTTCGCGCCACCGGGGGTGCATCATCCGCTGGGCACCGACGCGTTGGGGCGTGATCTGCTGTGGCGCGTTGCGCAGGGGGCGGCCGTTGCGCTGCCGGTGGCGCTGGTGACGGTGGGCCTCGCGCTGGTGATCGGCGCCGGGCTGGGGATGGTGTCGGCACGCGCACCTGCGATCGTGTCGGGCATGGTTCTGATTCTGTTTGACGGACTCGGGGCTTTTCCGACGCTGCTGCTGGCGTTGGCGGCGGTGGCGTTGTTGGGCCCGGGGCTGGGGGTGCTGATCGTGGTGATCGGCGCCTCGCTGGTGCCGCAGTTCGGGCGGGTGGCGCGGGCGCAAACTCTGGTGGTGCGGTCGGCACCGTTCATGGAGGCGGCGCGGGCGAGCGGGGCGTCGGAGCCGCGGCTGCTGGTGTGGCAGATCGCGCCGAATATCGCGGCGCGGATGCTGATCCTGGCGTGCCTCAATCTGCCTGGCGTGATCGCCATCGAGGCTGGCTTGAGTTTTCTGGGCGTGGGCATTCCGCCGCCGGCGCCGAGCTGGGGCGGGCTGCTGTTCGAGGCGTATGTGCATCTGGATCGGTCGCCCTGGGGTGTGGTCGCGGCAAGCCTGGCCTTGATCTTGGCGACCCTCGGCTTCACCTTGGTGGGAGAGGCGCTGCGGCGCGGTTTGGGATTGGAGCGGGATGATGAGTGAGCAAGGCGAGATCGCCGATCTTGGCGGCGGGTGCTTCTGGTGTCTGGAGGCGGTGTATCTGCGGCTGAAGGGCGTGAGCGCGGTGGTGTCGGGCTATCAGGGCGGGGCGCGGCCGAATCCGAGCTATGAGCAGGTGTGCAGCGGGGCGACCGGGCATGCCGAGGTGGTGCGCGTGACCTTTGATCCCGCCACGATCAGCTATGCCGACCTGCTGCGGGTGTTTTTCACCATCCATGATCCCACCCAGCTCAATCGGCAGGGCAATGATGTGGGGACGCAATATCGTTCGGTGATCTTCACCCATTCCGACGCGCAGGCGGCCACCGCGCGGGCGGTGGTGGAGGAAATCGTGGCGGCGAAGCTCTATGATGGCGCGATCGTGACGCAGATTCTGCCGGCGCCGGTGTTTTATCCGGCCGAGGCCTATCATCAGGATTATTTCACCAACAACCCCGGCCAGGGCTATTGCCGCGCGGTGGTGGCGCCGAAAGTGGCGAAATTTCGCAAATATTTTGCCGATTGGTGGCGGGATTAGAATACCGCTGGCAGGCATGCCAACGTTGGATGCCTGCTCAACACTTCTTCAATGATTGCCAGATAGTGCTTGCACCGCCATCCGATTCTGCTACAGCGGTTTCGGGTCAGCGATATCGATCCATTCTGTTGCCGAGTCGCGGCGCGAAAAAGGGCCCTCAATGTCCTGCGCGTGGCCTGGTGGCGGAGGCCAAAACCCAAGCCCTCACAGGGCCGTGCACCGCCAGCATGTCGGTGTGCGCACCATAACAGGAGCATGCTGCTTCCATGAGCAAAGCATTCATCGCCGAAGTCATCCAGGGTTCCACCTCGTGCACCGGGGTTGCCGCCAACAAGGCCGCCGGCGAGTTGATCGACGCCATCGTGAAGGAACTGAAGAAGAGCGGCGGCTTCACGCTGCCGAGCTTCGGCACCTTCACCGTGCGCAAGACCAAGGCGCGCAAGGCGTTGAACCCCCGCACCGGTGAGCCGGTGAAGGTGAAGGCCGGCAAGACCGTGCGCTTCAAGGCCTCGCCGAACCTGAAGAAGGCGGTCTAACCACCGCTGTGAGATCCGGGGCGCGAGGTTGCTCGTGCCCCGGAACGTCTCTGCCGACGCCGATTGCGCGGTTTCCAGGAGAACCAGATCATGCTGTTCTCCCGCCAGTTTTTCCCGATCTTTCTGACCCAGGCGCTGAGCGCGTTGCTCGATAATCTCTATCGCAACGCCGCCGTGCTGCTCATTGCTTTCCGTGATCCTGTGCATGGCGCCTCGCTGGTGCCGTTGGCCGGATTGCTGTTCACGCTGCCGTTCGCGCTCGGCTCGGCGCCGGCTGGCACGATCGCCGATTCGTTCGACAAGGCGGTGCTGATCCGGGCCAATCGGGTCACCGAGTTCTGCCTGTCGATCGCCGGTGCGGCGGCGCTGATCTGGGGCGGGGCCGGCATCATGCTCGGCGTGCTCTTTGGATTTGGCGTGCAGGCGTGTTTTTTCGGGCCGCTGAAATTCGCCATTCTGCCGCAGCTGGTGCCGGCCGGATCGCTGATGCGGGCGAACGGGTGGGTGGCGGCATCGACCTTCATCGCCATTCTGCTGGGCACCATCATCGGCGGCGCGTTGATCGCGCTGCCGGGCGGAACGCTGTGGGCGGGCGGTGTGTGCATCGCAACATCCGCCGTCGGGCTGATCGCGGCGCGATTCGTTCCATCGGCTCCAGCACACGCACGTATGAAGATCGACTGGAATATCTGGCGCGCCACCGGGCAGCAACTGCGGGCGGTGCTGGGTGATGCCGCGCTGCGCGGTCCGGCGTTGGGGGTGAGCTGGTTCTGGGTGCTGGGCTCGGTGATGCTGGCGGAAATTCCGCTGATCGCGGCGCGCACATTGCGGGCGGACACGACGGTGGCGACGGTGCTGCTCGCCTGTTTTCCGGTCGGGCTGGGGCTGGGCGCGATGCTGGCCGGGCGCGCGCGGCGGCCGCTGCGGCTGCTCGCGGGCGCGGCGCTGGCGGTGTCTGCCCTGCTCATTGATTTCGCCATCGAGGCGCCGGCGATGCAGGGGCGATGGGGCGATGCGGGCGCGATGCTGGCGGACTGGCAGGGGCTGCATCTGCTGGCGGATCTGATGCTGGCGGCGATCGCGGCCGGGGCGTTCGTGGTGCCGCTGAATGCCGCGCTGCAGAGTCGCGCGCGGGCCGACCGGCGGGCGCGCACGGTGGCGGCGAACAATGTGCTGAATGCGATCGCCATTGTTGGCGCCGGCATCGTTGCCGCGGCCTTGCCGCTGCTGGGGGCGAGCCCGCCTGCGATCATCGGGCTGCTGGCGCTGGCCAATCTGGCGGCGGCCTGGGGCTGGCGGGCGGCGGCCGATTGACCGCTTGCGGCTTGATTGGCATCACCACCGTCTGACCGCCTTCTGGAGTGCCCCCGCATGCAGCCGCCGCCGCCGCCTGCCCCTGCCGCCCCCGCCGCGCAGCCCGACCCCGCCGAGGCCCTCAGCAGGGCCGAGCAGGCCGCCGCCGCCAAGCGGATGAACGAGGCCATGGGCATCTGCCGCGACGTGCTGGAGGCGCATCCGGAGCATCCGGCGGCGTTGGCGATGCTCGGCTCGATCCTTGGCCATCGCGGTGATGTGGCGGAATCGATCCGATTGCTGGAGCGCGCGGTGGCGCTGAACGGCCAGGTGCCGGCCTGGCGCAACAATCTGTGCAGCCTGTATCGGATGGATTGCCGGCTGGATGATGCCGAGCGCGAGGGGCGGGCGGCACTCGCCCTCGCACCGGGGCAGCCGACGCTGACGCTCAATCTCGCCAAGGTGTTCATGGATCGCGGCGACAGCGCGACCGCGATCGCGCTGTTCCAGGATGTGCTGGCGCGCGAGCCGCACAATGCCGAGGCGCATCTGGCGATCGGGCAGATGCTGCTGGCGCGCGGCGAGATGCGGCCGGGCTGGGCGGAGTATGAATGGCGCAACCGCCTCGATCAGGCGAAGGGGATGATCCCCGACATGATCCGCCCGGAATGGAACGGCATGATGCTGCCCGAGGGCACGGTGATGCTGATCGGCGATCAGGGCTTTGGCGACACGCTGCAATTCGCCCGCTTAATTCCGATGGTGGCGGCGCGGGTGAAGCATGTGGCGCTGGCCTGCGGCGGCGAGCTGGAGGCGCTGCTGGCGCCGATCCCTGGTGTGGGCAGCACCTTCACCCGCTGGCAGGATGCGCCGCAGCACACGGCCTGGTGCCGGATCACCAGCCTGGGTGGCATCTTCGAGGTGACGCCGGAGACGCTGCCGAACCAGCCTTATGTGGCCGCCGAACCGGGCCTGCGCACCATCTGGGCGGAGAAGCTCGCCCAGGCGCTGCCGGGCGGGCGCAAGCGCATCGGCATTTTCTGGGCCGGGCGCAGCACCCATCCGAATGATCGGCGGCGGTCGTTGCGGCTGGCGCAGATCGCGCCGATCCTGCAGGCTGCGCATGCGGCGGGCATCGATGTGGTGAGCCTGCAGAAGCAGGTGCCCGACGGCGATCGCGCCGCGCTGGCGGCCACGCCCACGATCCTTGATCTGTCGGCGGAGTTGGAGAATTTCGCGATCACCGCGGCGATCCTGAGCAATCTGGACATGCTGGTGACGATCGACAGCGGCATCTGCCATCTGGCCGGGGCGCTGGGGGTGAGTGTGACGATGATGAGCCCGACGCCGGCGGATTGGCGCTGGATGAATACGGGCAGCGCCACCGCCTGGTATCCGACGATGCAGATCCTTCGCCAGCCCACGCCGGGCGACTGGGCCTCGGTGATCACCGAGGCCGCCGCCCGTGTGCGCGCTCTGGCGGGCTAGTTCGCTGTTTCAGTCACCGGTGGGTGACTGCATGGCAGCGAGAACCGCATCGAGGTTGAAGCTGCCGGGCTTCTGGCGCGGCGGGTAGTCCTTGAAGGTCTGGATGAAGTCGGCGACGTATTTCTGCGCGGGCACCAGCATGAAGGCGTGGTCGAGCAGGTAGTCGTAATAGGTGTTCGAGGTGATGATCGCGCGCTCGAACGGATCGGTGCGCAGATTGACGATGTAGGGCACGCGCTGGTGGGTGTAGGGCGCCTGCCAGACCTTCAGTGTGCCCTCGGCATCCTGTGTCATGAACAGGAACTTCCAGTTGTCGTAGCGCAGGCCGGTGAGTTCGGCCTCGTCACCGAAGTAGAAGAAGCTCTCGCGCGGGCCCTTCTTTGCCTGGCCGGTGAAATACGGGACGAAGTTGAAGCCGTCGAGATGCACCTTGTAGGTCATGCTGCCG
>CAIVDX010000428.1 GCA_903904805.1 uncultured Rhodospirillales bacterium | reverse complement strand
GGGCCAATTCAAGTTCCGATGCCTGGAGCTGAATGAGTTCTGCCAGGCTGTCGCGCGGGCTGCCCGGCTCGAGCGCGCGCCAGCGGTCGATCGAGGCTTTGAGTTCCAGCAAGCCCTTATAGAGCCCGGCCGAGGCCACTGGCGGCGTGAGATAGCTGATCAGCGTCGCACCGGCGGGGCGCTTGGCCAGCATACCCTCGGAGGGGTTGTTGGATGCGTAGAGGTAGTAGTTCGGCAGGTCCGAAATCAGCCGGTCCGGCCAGCACGCGGCGGACAGGCCGGCCTGCTTGCCGGGCATGAATTCCAGCGCGCCATGGGTGCCGAAATGCAGCACCGCGTCGGCGGCAAAGCGCGTCGCGATCCAGCGATAGAAGGCGCAAAAGGCGTGCGTCGGCGCGAAGCTGTGCTCGAACAGCAGCCGCATCGGGTCGCCCTCATAGCCGAAGGCAGGCTGCACGCCGACGAACACATTGCCGAACTGCGCGCCCAGGATGAACAGCGACGACCCGTCCGTGTTCTGCCGGCCCGGGGCCGGGCCCCATTGCCGCTCGATCTCGTCCAGCCAGGGCTGCTCGCGCACATGGTCGTTCACGCTGACCCGCGCGGCGACATTGGCGTCGGTGCCGAAGATCGCGCTGTTGCCGCCCAGCAGGGCACGACGCAGCGCCTCGGCATCCGCCGGCACATCGACGCTGTAGCCAGCCTCGGCCATCCCGCGCAGCGTGTTGTGCAACGAGGCGAACACCGACAGATAGGCCGCGGTGCCAACCGCACCGGCATTGGGCGGAAAGTTGAACAGCACGATCGCCACGCGCCGCTCGGCCCGCGCAGTGCGGCGCAGCGCCACCAGCCGCGCGATGCGCGCGGCCAACTTCGCGGCGCGCTCGGGATGCACCACCATGGTGCCGCTCTCAGAACGGCCGCCAAAGGTGGTGGGCTGGGTGGCGCCATCGAGTTCGGGGATCGCCACCATCAGCGCCGCCTCGGTGGGCAGCAGGCCGCGCGCGTCCGACTCCCACTGCGCCAACGATTGCAGCTCCACCGGGTGCGCCGCGATATAGGGCACATCGAGCTCGGCCAGCAGCGCCTCCGCGGCGTTGGCATCGTTATAGGCCGGCCCGCCAACCAGGCTGAACCCGGTGAGCGAGAGCACGGCATCCACCGAGGCCTTGCCATCGCGCATGAAATAGCGCCGCACCGCCTCGCGCTGATCCAGCCCGCTGGCGAACGCCGGGATCGGCTGCAGCCCGGCGGCTTCGAGCGCGCCCAGAACCCCATCATAATGCGCGCTGTTGCCGGACAGCGCATAGGACCGCATCACCAGCACACCCACGCGCGGCGCATCGGACCGCGGCAGATCGCTCAGGCTCTCAACAATGTGGTCACGCGCGGCCGGATGATACAGACCGATATCGGGATACACGATCGGCGGCTTCACCCGCAGTGAGCCGCGCAGTGCGACGCGCGGTCCGGCCGCGTAACGGTCCACCAGCAGGCGGATGGCGTTGGCCATGTTCTCGCTTGAGCCAGCCAGCCAATATTGCATGGTGAGGAAATAGGCGCGGGCATCCTGCGCGGTGCCGGGAATGAAGCGCAGCAGCTTGGGCAGCCGCCGGAGCATCGCCATCTGGCCATGGCCGCTGGAGCCGCCACTGCTTTTGCCGCGCAGCCGCTTGAGCCAGGCGATCGCGCCGGACGACCCGCCAGCCATGCTGAAGCCACCCATCCGGGTCAGCCGCACCACCTCACCGGCGGAGAGCAGGCACACCATCGCATCACACCCGTCCCGCCGCGCCTCCAGTGCGGACAGCACCGGCCGCACCTGCTCATCCATGAACAGCATGCCGGCCAGCACGATGTCCGCGGCGGCGATGTCGCGATGGCAGGCCGCCAGCGCCTCGGGGTCCGACGCCCAGCTGTTGGCGGCGTGCACGCTCAGCGTGAGGCCCGGCAGCTCGGCCTGCAGGCTCTTGCCCGCAGCGGCGAGCACGCCGTGCAGATTGTTGTCCATGGTGACCACCGTCACCCGGACCAAGGTCGGGTCAGCGACCGAAATGCGCTTTTGCATCATACAATGTCTCGATCGTGATGGTGGTCAGGCCACGTTCGCGCGCATATTGCTCGGTGTTGCGGCGGGCCTTGCCGCGCACGAAGAACGGGATGCTTTTCAGCTCCGCCTCGGCCGCACTCGCCCAGCCAGGGGCCGCCGCGGCCTCGGCCACCGCGACCCGCTCCAACACCGGTGCCGCGACCTGGTGCAGGTGCGAGGCGCCGGCATCGTCATGGAACTCCGGATCGTCGCGGAACATCTGGATCAGATGCTCCTCCAGACCCATCATCAGCGGGTGCACCCAGCTGTCGAACAGCACGTTCGCACCCTCGAAACCCATCTGCGGCGAGTAGCGCGCGGGGAAATCCTGCACATGCACCGGCGCCGAGATCACCGCGCACGGCACGCCCAGCCGCTTGGCGATGTGGCGCTCCATCTGGGTGCCCAGCACCAGCTCCGGCTGCGCCGCGGCGATCGCCGCCTCAACCTCGAGATAATCGTCGGTGATCAGCGCCTCAACGCCGTGGCGCGCCGCCTCCTCACGCAGCTCGCGGGCGAATTCGCGCGTGTAGGTGCCCAGCCCGGCAACGGTGAAGCCAAGCTCATGGGCGGCGATCCGCGCCGCGGCGATCGCATGGGTGGCGTCGCCGAAGATGAACACGCGCTTGCCGGTGAGGTAGGTCGAGTCGACCGAGCGCGAATACCAGGGCAGCCGCGAGGCATCCTCGCTGAGCAGCGGGCGCGCGTTGCAGCCGGTGAGCGTCACCAGCTCGGCGATGAAGGCGCGGGTGGCGGTCACCCCGATCGGCACCGTGCGCACCATCGGCTGACCGCAATGGCGCTGCAGCCATTGCGCCGCCGGGAGCGCGATTTCCGGATACAGCACCACGTTGAAATCCGCCTCACCCAGACCGACAAGGTCCTGCGGGCAGGCGCCGAGCGGGGCGATGCACGCCACCTCGATGCCCAGCCGCTCCAGCAGACGGGTGATCTCGCGCACATCGTCACGATGGCGGAAGCCGAGCGCGGTCGGCCCCAGCAGATTGCAGCGCCAGGCGCGGCCTTCGGTCGGCGGCCGCGCGGTGACAGGGCGGGTGAAGGCGCGCACCAGCTGATAGAGCGTCTCGCCGGCACCCCAGTTCTCGCGCTTCTGATAGGCCGGCAGCTCCACCGCCACGACCGGCACCGGCAGATCAAGCCCACGCGCCAGTCCACCGGGATCGTCCTGCAACAGCTCCGCGGTGCAGGAGGCGCCCACCAGGATCGCCTGCGGGCGGAACCTATCATAGGCCGAGCGAACCGCATCCTTGAACAGCTCGG
>CAIVDX010000427.1 GCA_903904805.1 uncultured Rhodospirillales bacterium | reverse complement strand
GAACGCATGGCTGCCGTGCTCGGCCAGGGCTGGGCTTGGCTGGTCGCCGAGGATGCCACCGGCCTGCTCGGCTTCGCCTGCTACAAGGCGTGGGACGCTCGCAGCGCCTATCGTTTCACCGCCGAGACATCGGTCTATGTGCGCGACGATGTGCGTGGCCAGGGTGTCGGCAAGGCCCTCGTCGCCGCCCTCATCCCGCACGCCACCGCGGCCGGTTTCCGCCAGCTCATCGCCGCCATCGGCGATTCCGACAACACCGGCTCGATCGGTGTGCACGCCTCTCTCGGCTTCGCCCATGCCGGCACATTGCGTGATGCCGGCTTCAAATTCGGCAACTGGCTCGATCTGGTGCTGATGCAGCGCGCGCTCGCCCCCACCCCGCGCGCCGCTGAGGAGCTCTGAGCCCCTTCCCATCTCCGCCACCTCCCGGCAGCATTGCGCCCAAGCAAACACGCCGCCGCCTCAAGACGGCCCCGGGGAGAGACCATCATGCACCATCGTCGCCCGATCCATCGCGGCTGCCGCGCCGCCCTGGCCGCGCTCGCGCTGCTCGCCGCCACCCCGCTCCCCTCCGCCCACGCGCAGGAGGTGCCGATCGACGTGATCCTCTCCACCACCGGCAACGCCGCCTTCCTCGGCCAGATGCGCAGCCGCACCCTCGCGGCGATGCAGACCATGATCAACGACCAGAGCCTCAACGGCGAGCGCGGCATCGGCGGCAAGCCCGTCCGCTTCCTGGTGCATGACGACCAGACCTCACCCCAGGTGACGGTGCAGATCACCTCCTCGCTGGTCGCCGCCCGCCCGCCGGTGGTGATCGGTGCCTCCATCTCGGGCACCTGTGCCGCCGAACTGCCGATGATCAAGGCGGCCGGCCCGGTCGCCTACTGCCTCTCCCCCGGCATTCATCCCCCCGAGGGCAGCTACATGTTCTCCGCCGGCGTCTCCACCCACGACCTCGCCCGCGTCGTCTTCCGCTACGCCCTCGCCCGCGGCTGGACCCGCATCGCCACCATCACCTCGTCGGACACCACCGGCCAGGAAATGGACGAAGGGCTCGACGCCGCTCTGAAACTGCCCGAATTCGCCGCCGCCCAGATGGTCGCCCGCGCCCGCTTCAACATCGGCGAGGTCAGCATGACCGCGCAGATCGAGCGCATCCGCGACGCCCACCCGCAGATGCTGATCGTCTGGAGCACCGGCACCGCGGTCGCCGGCGTGTTCAAGGCGATGATCCAGGCTGACCTCGATGTCCCCGTCGTCACCTCCAACGGCAACATGTCGGCCGACGTGATGCGGCAGTTCGCCGGCTTCCTGCCGAAAGACCTGCTGGTGCCCGCCCCCGCCTTCCTGCCGCATGACGGCCTGTTCAAGCTCGACCCCCGCGTCGAGCGGAAGCAGCAGGACTATTACGCCGCCATGCGCGCCGCCGGCCTGCCGATCGACCTCAACACCGCCGGCATCTGGGATCCCACCCTGCTGGTCGTCGAAGGCCTGCGCACCCTCGGCACCGACACAACCCCGGCCAAGATGCGCGCCTGGCTCGCCACCCTGCACGACTTCCCCGGCATCACCGGCCTCTACGACTTCCCGAAAACCCCACAACGCGGCGTCGCCGAAGAGGCCTCCACCATGTCCCGCTGGGATGCCGCCGGCGACCGCTGGGTCCCCGTCGCCGGCCCACGCGGCGTGCTGCTGAACTAGCCCGCCAACCGCGGAAACAACGGCAGCGCCGAACCGCGGTTGATCGTCGCCGCCAGCGCCTCATCCCCGGCCACATAGGCATCGAGCTTGCGCGTGAAACTCGTCCCAACCTGCGGTGCCGCGAACGGATAATCGCTGCCGAACAGCACATGCCCGGGCCTGGCGAACGCCAACAGGCTCGGCATCGCCGCAGGCCCCGATGCCAGCGCGGTGTCAAAATAGAATGTCCGCATGTCGTCGAGATAATCCTCGACCGGACGCGAGGTATCCACCACCTCGTTCGACAGCTCGGCGATGCGGTGCGACGCATAGGGCAAAAACCCGCCGCCATGCGAGAGAATGATCTTCACCCGCGCGCAGCGCTTGATCGTGCCCGACACCACCAGCTGCACTGCCGCCCGCACCGTATCCAGCGGAAAATCCATCACCGGACCTGGTATCCCCGGCAACATCGCCAATGGCGGCTGCGCGGGATGCACAAACACCACGGCCGCCCGCCGATCCAACTCGTCCCAGACCGGCGCGAACGCCGGATCGCCCAGATACATGCCGCGATAATTGGCGAACATCACCACGCCATCGGCCTTCAACACATCGAACGCATAGGCAATCTCGGCCAACGACGCATCGACGTCTGGCAACGGCAACGCCGCGAAACAGCCAAACCGATCCGGCCGCGCCTGCATCACGCCCGCGGTGAACTCATTCACCTGCCTGGCGTCCGACGCCGCGCGCGCATCGCCGAACGTGATCGCCCCTGGCGAGAGAATCCCGGTCGCGATGCCCAACCCATCCATGAAATCAATCGATGTCGGCGCACTCCACGCCGGCACATGCCAGCCGCCGGACCCATCGATGCCGGAGCGTGCGCGCACCTCGGACCAGAACGGCGGGATGATGTGTTGGTGGACGTCGATACGAGCGAAAGTCATGCAAATCTCACAAAGAAAGACCAGGGCTCTGCCCCAGACCCATCACCAACTGAAATCCTCACCGTCGGTGGCCCCGGACTCCCAGGACCACCGGGGTGCGGTCCTAGTGCAGAATGCCGGCCAGGATCGCCAGCAACAAGAGCGCCACGATGTTGGTGATCGTGATCATCGGATTCTCCGCCGGCCCGGCGGTGTCCTTGTAGGGATCGCCCACCGTGTCGCCGGTCACCGCCGCCTTGTGCGCGTCCGAGCCCTTGCCGCCATGATTGCCCTCCTCGATATATTTCTTCGCATTGTCCCACGCGCCGCCGCCCGAGGTCATCGAGATCGCGACAAACAGCCCCGTCACGATCACCCCCAACAGCATCGCGCCCAGCGCCGAGAACGCCGCCGTCTGGCCGGCAATCGCATCGATCACCACCCACAGCACAATCGGCGCCAACACCGGCAACAGCGACGGCACGATCATCTCGCGGATCGCCGCCTTGGTGAGCATATCAACCGCCGTGCCATATTCCGGCTTCTGTG
>CAIVDX010000426.1 GCA_903904805.1 uncultured Rhodospirillales bacterium | reverse complement strand
GCCGCGGCAAGCTCGCCACGTCCAATGCAGAGCAGGTCGCCAAGATCCGCCGCATCGTCGAGGAGCTCGGGCTGACAGTTGCGTCGCCCACTGAGGCGCGCGAGATGCTGGCGCTGAAGGGTGCCGATCGCGTCGCGTTCTGAGTATGGCGGCGCGGCGGGGCAATGCTATAGCACCGTCTGATTGAATTGGTCGGGGAGCGGCGGGCGCGCAAGCGGCCTGTCAGAGCGACCCCGGCATTTGCCTGCTTGGGACGCGTCATGACTGCCTCATCTCGCCACGACCCATCGCCCACACGGGCCAACCGGCCGACGGCCAACCAGGCACGCGCGCGTCTGTTGCGCATGCATTTCGAGGCCGGGGTGGGCCATATCGGCGGCAACCTTTCGGCGCTGGACGCGATGCTGCACCTGCATGGCGAGGTGATGGGCGAGCATGATCTCTTCGTGCTGTCCAAGGGCCATTCCGCCGGCGCGCTCTACATCACGCTGTGGGCACAAGGGCTGATCAACGACGAGGATCTGACCAGCTTCCACAAGGACAACACCACCCTCTCCGGACACCCGGTCGCGCATTGGCACAAGGGGATCGCCTTCGCCACCGGCAGCCTGGGCCACGGTCTGGGCCTGGCATCCGGGGCCGCGCTGGGCAAACGCCTGCGCGGCGAAAGTGGCGACGTGTTCTGCCTGCTGTCAGACGGCGAATGCGAGGAAGGCTCGACCTGGGAGGCGCTGTTGTTCGCGCACCACCAGAAGTTGGCCAATCTGGTGGCGTTGGTGGATGCAAACGGGCTACAGGGGTTTGGCACCACGAGCGAGGTCGCCTCGCTGGAGCCGATCGCCGATAAATTCCGCGGCATCGGGCTGACCGTTCTGGAAATTGACGGCCATTCCCCGGCCGCGTTGACTCAGGCGCTGGCGCGCCGTGGTGATGGCCCGTTGATCATCGTGCTGCGCACCGTGAAAGGACGCGGCGTGTCCTTCATGGAGGGCAGGATGGAGTGGCATTATCTACCGCTGAAGCCGGAACAATATGAGCAGGCATTGCGCGAGCTCGGCCAATGAGAAACGCCTTCTGTTCCGCCATGGTGGCGCTGAGCACCGAAAAGCCGGTGCTGTTCATGACCGGCGATCTCGGCTTCATGGCCTTGGAGCCGTTGCAGGCCGCCATGGGTGGGCGCTTCATCAATGCCGGCGTCGCCGAGCAGAACATGGTGAGCGTGGCCGCCGGTGCGGCCAGTGTTGGCGAGCAGGTCTGGACCTATTCGATCGCACCCTTCATCTATGGCCGGCCGTTCGAGCAAATTCGTAACGATGTCTGCCTGCATGATTTTGACGTGAAGCTGGTGGCCAACGGTGGCGGCTATGGCTATGGCGTGATGGGTGCCACACATCACGCGATCGAGGATTATGGCGTGATGTGCGCCCTGCAGCACATGACCGCTTTCGTGCCCGCATTCGCCGCCGACCTTGCGCCGATCGTTGCGCGCATGGCTGCCGATCCGCATCCTGGCTATCTGCGTCTGGGGCGGTGCGAACTGCCCAAAGGCTGGCAACTGCCGGACTACGCACCCTGGCGCCGTCTGCTGGATGGCGATCTTGGCGTGCTGGTGGTGGTGGGCCCGAATGCCGGCGGCCTGCTTGCCGCAGCAGCTTCACTGCCCGCGGCCGGTCGGCCAGAAATCTGGGTGCTCAGCGAATTGCCAGTTGTGGCCGGGATGATCCCCGCCACCTGCCTCGATCGTATCCGTGCCACCGGCGCCTTCTTCGTACTCGAAGAACACGTCGCCCAGGGCGGTGCGGGGCAGATGCTGGCCCACGCGCTGATGCAGCTTGGCGTTTTGCCGCAACGCTTCATGCATTTTCACGCAAAAGGCTATCTGTCGGGCCGCTACGGCTCGCAGAATTTCCACCGCGCCGAGAATGCCATCGATGCCGCCAGCGTGCTGGCCGAGATCGCAAAGACCACACGCGCATGAGCGAACAGGATCTGCGGTCGAAGGTGCTGCATTTGCAGGGGCCTATTCTCGTCCTGGGTGCCAGCGGCTTCATCGGCGCCAATCTGCTGCGCATGATCCTTGCCCATCGCACGGATGTAGTCGGCACAAGTTCAACCGCAACAGCATGGCGGCTTGAGGCGATTCCGGCAGCCAATGTGGTCGCTGGCGATTTGCTGATAGAGCAAAGCCTGTCAGCCCTCCTTGATAGTGTGCGCCCGCGCACCGTGTTCAACTGCCTCGCCTATGGGGCCTATTCCTTCCAGACCGACGCGACGCTGATCTACCGAACAAACGTCGATCTGACCGCGCGGCTGGTGGAGGAACTTGGCGGGCGCGGCGTGCAGGCCTATGTGCATGCGGGCAGTTCCTCAGAATACGGCGACGATGCCTCAGGCCCCGCCGAGGACAGCGTGCTGCACCCCAATAGCCACTACTCGGTCTCCAAGGGTGCGGCGGCGGGCCTGCTCTATTATGCCGGCAAGAAACAGAATTTTCCCGGCGTGAATCTTCGTCTTTATTCGATCTATGGCCCGTATGAGGATTCCTCGCGCCTGGTACCCACGGTGATCCTGAAGGGTCTGAATGGCGAGCACTCCTCTTATGTGAACCCGGACATCTCGCGCGATTTCCTCTATGTCGACGACGCCTGCGAAGCGTTCATGGATGCCGCGCTGACGATGAGCCCCGCGCATTACGGCGAATCCTTCAACATCGGCAGCGGCGTAAAGACGACGATCGGTGAGTTTGCCATGCTGGCAAAGGATCTGTTCGAACTGCCGGGCGCACCGGAATTTTCCATGCCCAATCGGCAGTGGGATGTCGCGCATTGGTACGCCAACCCGGAAAAAGCACTGACGATGCTGGGCTGGCACGCACGCACCAGCCTGCGCGACGGACTTGCCCGCACCACGGCGTGGATCGAAGGCATAGAGAAGCCTGAAACCTATGTGAAATCGTCGAAGAAATTCGGCCGTGATGAAGTGTGGAGTGTCACCGCCATCATCGCCTGCTATCGCGACGGCCAGGCAATCCCGATCATGCATCGCCGACTGACCGACGTCTTCGACAAGCTCAATATCGGCTACGAAATCATCTTTGTGAACGACAACAGTCCCGACGACAGTGAGGAAGTGATCCGTGCGATCTCCGCGCGGGATCATCACGTGATCGGCATCTCGCATTCGCGCAATTTCGGCTCGCAATCGGCGTTCCGCAGCGGCATGGAGATTGCCACCAAGAATGCGTGTGTTCTGCTTGACGGCGATTTGCAGGACCCACCGGAACTGATCGAAGAATTCGTCGAGCAATGGCGCAACGGCTTCGATGTTGTCTATGGCCGCCGGGTGAAGCGCGAAGCACCGTGGCACATGGCGATCGCCTACAAGCTGTTCTATGTGATCTTCCAGCGCTTCTCCTACATTGCCATCCCGCGCGACGCCGGCGACTTCTCTCTGATGGATCAGAAAGTCGTTCGCTGCCTGCTTGGCTTTCCCGAACGCGATCTGTTCATCCGCGGCCTGCGCGCCTTCGTTGGATTTCGCCAGACCGGCGTAGACTATCTGAGACCTGAACGCATGTTTGGTGTCACCACCAACAATCTTTGGAAGAATATCGGCTGGGCGAAGAAGGGCTTGCTGAGTTTCTCCAACACGCCACTCAACATGCTGACTGCCGCGGGCTTCGTCTTATTCGGCCTCTCTTTGGCGATGGCGCTCGGCTATCTGGTTTCGAGCCTGCTGTTCCCGAGTGCGGCGCCCCGCGGCTTCACCACACTGGTGCTGATCGTGATCTTCTTTGGATCGATCAACATCCTCGCTGTCAGCGTTGTCGGAGAATATATCGCCAAGATATTCGAGGAGGTAAAGCGCCGCCCGCACTTCGTGCGGCGCAACTTCATCCGCGATGGCGAAATCCGCCTGGCTACGCAGGCCCGTGGAGGCTCCCTCGCCCAAAGCGAGTAGGATGCCGGACCGTCGGTCTTGGCTGCTCGTTCTACGCTTCGGCATCGTCGGTGTGCTTAACACGGTCTTCGGCTACGGCATGTTCGCGCTGCTGGTTCTGGCCGGGATGCCGGCTGGAGCTTCGCTCGTCGGGGCAACGGTCGCCGGTGTCGCGTTCAACTTTCAAACCTCACGACGCCTGGTGTTTCGCACGGGGTCCAATTCACGCTGGATACGCTTCGTCGGAATCTATGCTGTCGTTTTGATTGTAAACTGGCTGGCGCTTCGCCTCGCGCGGGAGGCTGGGCTGGGCGCGCTCGCGGCACAGGCATTGTTGGCGTTGCCAATGGCCGCGTTGTCGTTCGTGTGCCAGAAGATGTTTGTTTTCAAGTCTCCATCAGACCCGGTATGAAAGCGTCACCTCACGCGCTTCCTCCGTCGAGCATTCTGGTGTGCGTGTGTGATGCGCCCTCATCGCAGTCGCTTGTAATCGTCCGCCCGCCCTGTCCCAGCCGATAGGGCGTTGAATGGAGGCCTCGACGTGACCGCCGCACCATTGAAAGGCACCACGGACGCCATGGCCCTCGGAACGCTGCTGATCTTCTGGGCGGGATTGTGGGCACTGACCATACCCACCGGAGATATGCCGCTCAACGACGATTGGGTCTATGCGCTCGCGGTGCGATCCATCCTGGAGACAGGGCAATTTCGTCTGCCCAGCCCAGCTTCCGCGAATGTTCTGACCCAGGCCTATTGGGGAGCGCTGTTCTGCCTGCCATTCGGATTCTCCTTTGCTGCGCTGCGTCTATCCACATTTATGTTGGCAATAGCGGGCATCGGCGGCGCCTATGGCCTGTTGCGCGAACTTGGCGCCCGGCCAGTCTTGGCCCTGGTCGGCGCGCTGACACTCGCCACAAATCCGGTGTTCCTGCAGTTGTCGGTAACTTTCATGACCGACGTGCCATTTACCAGCCTGCTGACTCTTTCCCTGTGGTTGCAGATGCGCGGCGTCAGGCAGCGCTCCAGATCGACACTGGCCCTTTCATGGTTGGTGGCGCTCGGCGCGGTTTTGATCCGCCAGTTCGCTCTCGTGCTCCCGTTGGCCTATGCCGTGGGTATGGTGATGCGCGACGGCCCGCGCCCACGCACGGTGGTGTTGGCATGCAGCCTCTTCGCTGTCGCAATGTCCATCCAGCTTCTCTATGCCCATTGGCTGATCGAAACGGGTCGTACGGCGGTGCTGCCGGTGCCGCTTTTCTCTGTGTTCAGCTTCGCCGCCATTGATCCCGCGCGGCGGATGCTGGCACAGGCCGAGCGTGCATTCCCCACTCTCGGCTTGTTCATCGCCCCGGCCGTGCTTGCGATCCTCCCGCGGATCATTCCACGCATGTTAGATAATGACTGGCGCGTCGGCCGCTCGGTGCGGATCGGCTGCATCTGCGGACTGGCGATCACTTGTCTCCTGGCCATAAGAAACGAGTTGCCCCCGGCCTTTGGCAACAGCCTCGAACTCCACGGCCTCGGCCCGTTCACACTGCGCGACACCTACCTTCTGCAGAACAACATCACCGCGCTGCCCTGGCAGGTTCGCGCCATTTGGTTCGGATTGGGGCTATTGGGAGCGGCATGCGGCACGATTGCTCTGACGATGACTTTGCAGATGCTCGGCAAGATCGGACATGCCCTGCGCCGGCAAAGCCAATGGCCGATCTACTGGCAGCATGGCGTGCTTCTCGTTGTTGTGATCTCCTATTTCGGCGGCATGGTACTTCTGGGATCGGTTGCGGTCACCTATGACCGTTATCTGCTGCCGCTCATCGTCGCGATCATCGCTCTGTTGGTGCTGCAGACGAACCGTCTGGCCCCACACCGCGTCTGGCCGGCGGTGGCCTGCACAATGTTGCTCGCGGTCCAGGCGTCATTCGGCGTCGCTGGAACACATGATTATCTCGCCTGGAACCGCGCCCGGTGGCAGGCCACCTCGGCGCTGCTGCAAGAGGGCATCAGCCCACACCAGATCGATGGCGGCTACGAATTCAATGGCTGGCTTCTGAACAACGTCTCCTATCAATCCCGTCCCGGCAAAAGCTACTGGTGGGTGGACGACGATGAATACATCGTCTCTACCGGACCGCTGCCAGGCTACCATTCCATCATTGAGCAACCGGTGCGACAATGGCTCGGCCTGGGCCCAGAGCGCGTGGTCACATTGCAACGCGACACCGGCACGACCCAGACAAAATAATTTTCCGCCCCAGCTACCTTTTTCTGACCGCGGTGCGATAGCATATAGTGAATGACGGCAGTGATTATCGTTGCCGTGGATCAGTGCCAGCCTGTTTCCCTGAAAATCACACCCAACAACCGAATGCCTGCAGCTACCCGGATTGGCGCCCTACGAACCGCTGGGCGAGAAGATGAGCACCGGCCATATTGCGACAGAGGAAAGCCGGGCGATCTCGTTTGGCCGGCCCGGCGGCCAGCCTAAAATTATAAGCCGAACCAAGGGAGAAGCGCCGTGATCAAATTCTATTTTCACCACACGCCCAATCCGCTGAAGGTGGCGATGTTCCTCGAGGAAACCGGGATCACCTACGAGTTGATCCCTGTCGACACCTACAAGGGCGAGCAGCACAGCCCCGAATTCACTGCGATCAACCCCAATGCCAAGCTACCCGCGATC
>CAIVDX010000425.1 GCA_903904805.1 uncultured Rhodospirillales bacterium | reverse complement strand
CTGGGCGATCTCGCGCCAGACCCCCACCGGCTGGTTCGCCGACAATTGCCTCGACTGGCCGGACGCGCCGCTCACCCACACCATCGGCTACACGCTGCGCGGCCTGGTCGAGGCATGGAACTGGAGCCTCTGGCGCAATGAGCCTGACGAAGCGGTGCTCGCCGCCGCCTGCCGCACCGCCGAGGCGCTGGCGGGCTGCATTGACGAGGTCGGCCGCATCCCCGGCCAGCTCGACCGGAACTGGCGCGGCGTCGGCGATTATGTGTGCGTGACCGGCAATGCGCAGATCGCCGCCTGCTGGCACCACCTGGCCGATCCCGCCGGCCGGCCCGGCTGGACCGAACTCGCCAACCGCGCCACCGCCTTCGCCCGCCGCACCGTGACCCCGCACGGCGTTCCCGGCTCATTCCCGATCGACGGCCCCTACTGCCGGTTGGAACACCCCAACTGGGCAGCGAAATTCCTCATCGATGCCTGCCGTCTGGAGTTGGACTGCCAACTTTAACACGAGAACTTCATCAAAATTGCAACGCATACACTGGCAGGCAGCCGCCGGGCGCGCTAGTTTACGCCTTGAGTGCCTTCTTGCCCGACGGCATCATGACGATGCGTCGGTGAACCGATCCGGCGACGGCGCGCCCGGTCGGTTGACCGCGCGAGACCGGCCCACAACACAATATGGACACCGCCGACGACGATGGGCCTGCAGTTCGAAGCGTTCCTGGTCAACCCGCAGAACTTCATCAAGCCGGACCGGCTGGTGTCGTTCGGGCTCGACCATCGCCTCAGCGCCGGCCTGTTCGCGCCCGCCACGGCCCCAACCTCGGTGCTGATCTTCTACCATGGCGGCGGCGCCCACATGGCCGGCTATGGCGGGCTTGCCCATCGCATCCGCCGCGCCTCGCCCACCGTGGTGATCACCCCCGACATTCGCGGTCACGGCAAATCCGCCGGCCAGCGTGGCTATGCCCCCCGCCCCGAGCTCATCTGGTTCGATGTCGACGCCACGATCGACTGGGCGGAGGAACATTATCCCGGCCTGCCCATCATCCTCGGCGGTCACTCCTCCGGGGCCGGCATGCTGCTGAACTGGGCCAGTCGCAAGTTCAAGGGCACCAAGGGCAGCCCGGCCCCAAAGCCGACCGACCGCATCGCCGCGATGGTGCTGCTCGCCCCGTGGCTCACCAAGCCCAAGGCCAAGGGCAAGACGACCAAAAAGGCCTTCGCCACCGTGCGCGACTGGGTGTTCACCGTCTTTTCCCTCTCCGGTGGCCGCTACTGCGCCCGCACGCCCGCGGTCAGACTTGGCTACCCGCTCGAGGTCGCCCGCGCCTCCAACCTGCTGCTCAGCTACACCGCCGGCATGGCGCTGGCGCTCACCCCCAAGAACCCGCGCGCCGAGCTGAAGGCGATCACTTGCCCGCTGCTGATCCTCGCCGCCGCGCAGGACGAGATGTTCCCGCCCGACAGCCTGCGCACCATCACCGGCGATGCCAGGATGGAACCCGTCGAGGGCAGCCATCTCACCTGCCTGATCCCCGCCGCCGGCCCGATCACGCGCTTCATCGGCACCTTCACCCCGCCACTGCCCGCCGTCGCGCCTAGTACCGTAGGCTGAGCTGCAGGAACGGGCCGTAGCGCTCGGCGGTGTAATGCGTCGGCTGACTGCCGCTCGCCCCGTTGGGGGCCACAAATTTCGAGCTGCCGTTGGAATTCAGCTGCCAATAGCGCCCGCCCACCCCCAGATCGAGCGCACCGCTCACCTGATAGCGCACCAGCAGCTGCGCCTGCGCGCCGAACGCCGCCCCGCTCTGGGCGATCGGCCCACCCAGATTGCCCGCGCCCTGCGAGGGATTGTTCAACCGCAGCCAATGGGTATCGCTGCCCGACAGCCCGCCATAGGGCACCCAGGCAGCATCCGCGAGCACCGAAAAACCAGCCCCCAGATCGGCCGAGACCGCAACCCCCAGCCGCGCATAGTTCCAGACATTATCCTCCGAAATGCCCAGCGCGGCATTTGACACCCCGGTGCACACATTCGGATTGGCGGCGATCTCGGTGCAGCCATACGCGTTCATCTGCTGGTGCCAATAGCCATAGCCGACCAGCGGCCCCATCTGCATCCGCGGCAGGTCGCCAAGCTGCCCGCGCAGCCACGGCATCACGTCATATTCCACATCCAGCATCGCATAGCCGACCGAGCCGCCCTTCAACCCCGACACGGTGGCCGAATAGGGCGAGATGCCCGGCGGGAAATCCTCATCCTTCAGCTGCCCCGCCGAGCCGCTGCCGGCGCCGAGCACACCACGCACAATCACCCCGGCCGGCGTCGACACACCACCGAACAGCTCGCCCGCGCTGGATTTGAGCCCGCTATAGGTCAGCTGCGACAGCATCGTGCTCCCGTCATAGCCATAGAGCTTATAGCGCATCGTGCCGGTGCTGTACCAGTAGCGCGTGCCAAACTCCCAGTCCGATTGGCGCAGAATGGCCAGCAGGCTCATCTTGGCGATCGCGTCGGCGTCCGGCGTGGCGACATAGCGGCGCACATTGCTGACCGGGGCGAACGCGTAATCCAGCCGTACCCGCGCCATGTCGTTGCGCAGCTTCAGGTCGGACTGGGTGTGATAGGACGACTGCCCACCCTGATAGCCCAGCGTGCTGGTGGTGCCGAGATCATCATGCAGATACTCGATGCCGACCGACCAGATATCGTTGATCGCATAGCGCACGCCGCCACCGGCCACCCAGCCCACCGCCGTGGCCGTGCGCGTGCCCACATAATTCGCCCCGGTCGCGGGGAAGGTCACCGCGCTGCGCCCCTCCACCGCACCCAGCGCCAGGCCGCCGGTGCCATAGGCCATCACCCGGTCGAGCACAGCGAAGCCCAGATCGCCGCGCAGCGTGCCCAACGCGTTGATGGCCGCGCTCTGCAGGCTCTGCACCTCCACCCCGCCCGGCCCCTTGCCGCTCGGCCCGGTGATCGCACCGCCCAGCCGCCCCACCGAGATATCGCCGGTCACACCCGCCAGGATCGGTCCGAACTGCCAGTCCCGCCCGATGCTCACCCCGACCAGCCCACCCGCCAGGCTCGGCGTGGTGACGGACGGCGAGACCGGGCTGTAGGTCACCGAGCGGCCATTGAGGATGAATTGCGTGCTATCATTGGCGCTGCCGAAGCCATAGCTGCCGACCAGCCCCATCGACAGCCCGGCCCAGCCGCGCGGCGGTGCCTCCGGCGGCGCCAGCAGGCGCGCCAGGAAGGGATCCATACCGGCCGCGCCCATCGTCACACTGCCAGGATCGGCCGCCTGCACCCCGGTTGGGACACAGGCTGGCCCGACCCCCGCGAGCAGCCCCAACAGCGCCTTGGCAAGCCCAGCGCGGCCACGCCGGCAGCCCGGCCGATCGGCATCTGCCGCCCTTCGCATCACAAACCTCAGAATGGCCAAATGATCGGGCCAGACGCGCACCCGCTCGATAAACTGCGTGGCCGCACCGCGTCGGGTCAACGCCGTCAGCGTGGCAGAAACCGCCGTGCCAGCACCTGATACAGACCCTCCCGGCTGACGAGCTTCGAAGCGCCGTCGGCGATCAGCGCGGCAACCATCAACGGGATCACCAGCGCATGGTCGTCGCTCATCTCCAGCACGATGACGAACGCAGTGATCGGCGCCTGCACCACGCCGCTCAGATAGGCCACCATGCCGATCAGGCTCAACGCGGCCATTGGCACCGCCGGCAGCGCCCAAGCCAGGCTTGCGGCCAGCCCAGCACCCACCGCGAGCGAGGGTGAGAACACGCCGCCCGGAATGCCCGAGACCGCCGACACAGCGGTGGCCAGAAATTTCAACGGTCCGAACCATGGATCGATGGGGCCGCCATCCAGGATCGCCTTCGCCTGGCCATATCCGGTGCCGTGGACCGAGGTGTCGCTCCACAGTCCCAGCGCCGCCACCAGCAGCCCGCAGCCGGCGGCGAACAGGATCGGGCGCGCCCGCACCAGCCGACCAATCCGCCCGCGGCCCACGCCCTCCAACAAGCGGATGAAAACCCCACCGGCCAGCCCGCACAGGCACGCGCACACCGCCAGGCTCACCCAGCCCTCGCCGAAGGGCAGGCGCGCGCCGGTGCTGCCGAAATAGCTGTAGTCGCCCAACAGCGCCAACCCTGTCAGGCCCGCGGCAATCACCGCGCCGATGATCAGCCCGGCGCTGCGCGCCTCGAATGAGCGGCCCAGTTCCTCGATGCCGAACACGATCCCCGCCAGCGGCGTGTTGAAGGCCGCGGCCACCCCGGCCGCACCACCGGCCAACACAAACCCCGCCTGCCGGTATGGCGAGACCCGGCCAATGGCAAACATGATCGCTGCGCCAACCTGCACCGTCGGCCCCTCGCGCCCGATCGAGGCACCACAGGCCAAACCCAACGTAATCGCCACGATCTTGCCCACCGCCACACGCAACGACACCAGCGGCGCGCGTGCCGTCGACTCATTGATCTGCAGCGCCGCGATCACCTGCGGGATGCCGCTGCCGGCGGAATTGGGAAACACATAGCGGGCCAGAATCGCCGCCAGCGCGAAGCCGGCGGGCGTCACCAGCACCGGCGCATATCGCCAGCGCGCCACCCCCTCGGCGAACAGCAGCTGCGCGCCGTCGGCCAGCATCGCCATCAGCACGGCGGCGGCCCCCACGCAGACCCCACCGACCACGAACCAGGCCCGCCTTGCCCACCGCCGCGCGGCGAACCCGGAGCGAACGATCAGATGGTCAAGGCGACGGGCAAGGCGTGAGCGGGCCATGCGTCACCCAAGCAGACGCCATGCCGTTCGCCAAGGCGAGGGCCCAGCCGCGGCACGCCGGTGAAGCACACGCAGCCGCCATCGCCGGAGCGCACGACGCGACGGCCTGGCGCTCACCTGTCGACGAAGTTGATCGTCGTGCTGCCGCCAAAATGGCCGTCCGGCGGTGGCCCCGGATGGGCGGCCCGCACCATGCGCAACCCCAGCCCGTCCAGATCGTCACGGCCGGAGGAATGCAGCACCCGGGCCGAAATCACCTCGCCGGCGGCATCGATCTCGAAGGCGACCACCACCGAGCCGAAGGCGTGGGCGGGAATCCGGTGCGCCCTGATCTCCTGCAGCACCTTGCCACCATAGGTCAGCCGCGCCTGGGTAACCTGGGCGGTCGCCTGCTGCTCGCCAACCGGTGCGGCAGCCGCGGCCTCCGGTGGCGGTGGCGGCGGGCGCGGCTTGGGCGGCAGACGCTTGGGCACCGCGAGCACCGCGGCCGTCGCCACCTCACGCTTGGGGGGTGCCGGCGGCGGCTCCTCCGGCGGCGGCGGCTCCTCGGGGGGAGGCTCCGGCGGTGGCGGCTCCGGTGGTGGCGGCAGCTCCGGCGGCGGCGGCGTGGGGTCCGGCGGCGGCGGGGTCGGGTCGGGCGGCGGCGGATCGGGCTTCGGCTCCTCCACCGGCGGATCCGGCGTCGGCGGCGGCTCCACCTCACCCTGCGCGATGGTCAGCTCTACCGACTCGCTGTCGGCCAGCACCACCGGATGCGGCAGGCTGAGGAAATACACCGCCAGCAGATGCACGCCGACGCCAACGAAGATGGCGACCAGCCGGGGCCACCCGGGCTGGCGCAGACCAAGCTCAGAGGCACCGCTCATGGGGTCGCCGCGGCGCCCGTCGTCGTGATGCCCGTCGTCGGCGTCCCTGTCGTCGGTGTGCTGTCGCCCTTCACCGCGTCCGATTTCATCGACTTGGTGTCGGAGACCAGCGCGATATGGATCATGCCGTTCGTGCCAAGCTGGTCCACCAGCTTGACGATGGTGCCGTAATTCACCCCCTGGTCGGCGCGGATCTGCACCACGCGGGAGGTGTCGTTCTCGGCCACCCGCAGCACCGCCGCGATCAGCCCGTCCATCGACATCACTTCGGTGCCCAGCGCCAGCGTGCCCTCGGCGGTGACGGAGATCACGATCGGCTTCTTCGGATCCACCGGCTGGGCCGACTTCGCCTGCGGCAGATCCACCTTCAGCCCGGCGGTGAGCATCGGCGCGGTCACCATGAACACGATCAGCAGCACCAGCATCACATCGACCAGCGGCGTGACATTGATCTCCGCCAGCGGGCGATGCAGCTGGCCGCCGCCCAGCGGCTGGTTCGAGAAGGCCATCAGACCACCTCTTTCAGACGCGCCGCACCGTGCTCACGCGGCTCCGCGCCATGCATCCGCAACGAGGCGCGCAGCGCCTCCGTCTCGATCTGCGTGCCCAGCTTCACCGACCCCGCCGCGATCGCAGCACCAAT
>CAIVDX010000424.1 GCA_903904805.1 uncultured Rhodospirillales bacterium | reverse complement strand
CTGATCCTGGGCGGATTGCAATTCCTGCCCGCGCTCTCACTCGGCCCTCTGGCGGAACATTTCGCCATGCTGTCCGGTTCGACCTTCTAGGAACACACGCATGTCCAGCGCCCGCGCCGACACGATCAGCCTGTTCGATACAGCAATTATCACCCGCGCCGCGCGCGACGCGGTGGTGAAGTTGAATCCGGCATCGCTCATCAAGAACCCTGTCATTTTCGTCACTGAAATCGTCGCCGCACTCACCACGGCTCTTGGCCTGCGTGACCTGCTCGTCGGTGCGCCGAGCGCGGGCTTCGCTCTGGCCATCGGCGGCTGGCTGTGGCTGACGGTGCTGTTTGCCACCTTCGCCGAAGCTGTCGCCGAGGGGCGCGGCAGGGCGCGCGCGGAGAGCATGCGCCGCGCCCGCACCGACACGATGGCCCATCGTCTGGCCGACCCGCGCGATCGCATCCGATTTGACGATGTCGCCGCCCCCGACCTGCGCGCGGGCGACCATGTTCTGGTGCTGTCCGCCGAGCTGATCCCCTCGGACGGCGATGTCGTCGACGGCGTCGCCAGCGTCAATGAAAGTGCGATCACCGGCGAATCCGCGCCGGTCATCCGTGAGGCGGGCGGCGATCGCTCGGCGGTGACCGGTGGGACGCAGCTGGTGTCGGACTGGCTGGTGATCCGCATCACCGCAAGCCCCGGCTCGACCTTTCTCGACCGCATGATCAAGCTGGTCGAAGGCGCCGAGCGCCGCAAGACGCCGAACGAGATCGCGCTCGACATATTGCTGGCGGGCATGACGATCATTTTTCTGATCGCCGTCGTCACGCTGGTGGGGCTGGCGGATTATTCGGGAACCAGATTGTCGGTGCCGGTGCTCGCGGCATTGCTGGTGACGCTGATTCCCACCACCATTGGCGGGCTGCTGTCTGCGATCGGCATCGCCGGGATGGATCGGCTGGTGCGCTTCAATGTGGTCGCCACCTCCGGCCGCGCGGTGGAGGCAGCTGGAGATGTGGACACGCTGCTGCTCGACAAGACCGGCACCATCACATTCGGCAACCGTATGGCCGCGGGCTTCTTCCCTGCCGCCGGTGTGGCAGACCGCGAGCTGGCCGAGGCCTGCGTGTTCGCCTCGCTGGGCGACGACACGCCGGAGGGTCGGTCGATCCTCGCCTTTGCCCGCGATCGGCACGATCTCGCGCCGGGGATGCCGGAGGGTGCCGAGCTGGTGCTGTTCTCAGCCAACACCCGCCTGTCGGGTCTGGACCATGGTGGGCGGCAATGGCGCAAGGGGGCGGTGGATTCGCTGCTGGGCTTCGCCGCCGGCACACCGCCGGAGGGATTTTCCGAGGCGGTGGACCGCATCGCCCGGTCCGGCGGCACGCCGCTCGCGGTGGCGCTCGACCGCGCGATCCTCGGTGTGATCGAGCTGAAGGATGTGGTGAAGCCCGGTATCCGCGCGCGCTTTGACGAGCTGCGGCGGATGGGCATCCGCACGGTGATGGTGACCGGCGACAACCGGGTGACGGCTGCGGCGATCGCCACGGAGGCAGGGGTGGATGATTTCATCGCCGAGGCCACGCCGCAGGACAAGCTTGACTATATCAGGCGCGTGCAGAGCGAAGGCCGTCTGGTGGCGATGGCTGGCGACGGCACCAACGACGCGCCGGCCCTCGCGCAGGCCGATGTCGGTGTGGCGATGCAGACGGGCACCCAGGCGGCGCGTGAGGCCGGCAACATGGTCGATCTGGACAGCGATCCCACCAAGCTGATCGAGGTGGTGGAGATCGGCAAGCAGCTGCTCATCACGCGCGGGGCGCTGACAACATTCTCCATCGCCAATGACGTGTCGAAATATTTTGCCATCCTGCCGGCGATCTTCGTCGTCACCTATCCGGGCCTTGGCGTGCTCAACGTGATGCGCCTGGGCTCGCCGCAAAGCGCGATCCTGTCGGCGGTGATCTTCAACGCGTTGATCATCGTCGCGCTGGTGCCGCTCGCACTGAGGGGCGTGGCATTCTCGCCGATGGGGGCCGCGGCGCTGCTGCGGCGGAACCTTCTGATCTATGGCCTTGGCGGCCTCGTCGCGCCGTTCATCGGCATCAAGGTGATCGATCTCGTCATCAACGCGCTTGGCCTGGCCTGAGGGGTGCCTGACATGATCCGCCAGCTTCGTCCTGCTCTGGTGCTGATCGCGATCTTCAGCGTGATCACCGGACTGATTTTTCCTCTGGGCCTTGTTGGCGTTGCCGGGCTGGCCTTCCCCTCCGAGGCCGGCGGCGGCCTGATCACCCGCGACGGCAAGGTGATCGGCTCGGCACTGATCGGACAGAATTTCACCTCCGACCGCTATTTTCACCCGCGCCCCTCGGCCACCATGACGGCCGATCCCAACGACGCGACCAAGACAATCCCGGCGCCCTATGCGGCCGATGCGTCGGCCGGTTCCAATCTCGGACCGACCTCCGCCGCGCTGGTCGAGCGAATCGACATCGATGTCGCGGCCTGGACCCGGCAGGGAGGCGCCCTCCCGGTGCCGCCGGATGCGGTCACCAGTTCGGGCTCGGGCCTCGATCCCGACATCTCACCGGCCACCGCGTTGGGGCAGGTGGGTCGTGTCGCGACCGCCCGCGCCATCGGCCCGGCGCGGCTTCGCGCTCTGGTCGAGGCTCAGATCCGCCCGCCGCTGCTCGGCTTTATCGGCGCTCCCCATGTCAACGTGCTTGCGTTGAATCTGGCGCTCGACGGGCTGGGCGCGCCATAACGGCGCATGGTTGAGCCCGACGGTCGCCCCAACCCCGATGCGCTGCTGCGCGACGCCGAGCGCGAGCATCGTGGCCGGCTGCGCGTCTTCCTTGGCGCAGCACCCGGGGTGGGCAAGACCTGGTCGATGCTTGATGCCGGCCGCAGGCTGCAGGCCGAGGGCGGCGATGTGCTGCTTGGTCTGGTCGAGACCCATGGCCGCGCCGAGACTGCCGCGCAGATGGTCGGCCTGCGGGAGTTGCCGCGCCGGTCGATCGCCTATCGCGGCCAGATATTGGAGGAGTTCGATGTCGATGCGGCCCTGGCCTGCCGCCCAAAGCTGATTCTGGTCGACGAACTCGCCCACACCAACGCGCCGGGCAGCCGGCACAACAAGCGCTGGGAGGATGTCGCCGAACTGCTCGAAGCCGGGATTGACGTCTGGACCACGGTGAATGTGCAGCATCTGGAGAGCCTGAACGACGCCATCGCCCGCATCACCGGGGTGCGCGTCACCGAGACGCTGCCCGATCAGGTGCTGGAGATGGCCGACGAGATCGAGCTGATCGATCTGCCGCCCGGTGACCTGCGCGCCCGCCTCAAGGAGGGCCGCATCTACCGGCCCGATGTGGCCGCCCGCGCGTTGGATGGGTTTTTCCGCGAGGGAAATCTGGCTGCCCTGCGCGACATCGCGCTGCGCCAGGCGGCGCAATATGTCGACCAGAATGTCCGCGACTATATGCGGCGCAACGCCATTGTCGGGCCCTGGCCGGCCGGCGACCGGGTGCTGGCATTGGTCGGCGCGGACAGCGCGGCGGATGCGGTGGTGCGGCAGGCCAAACGCCTAGCCGACGCGCTGAAGGTGCCCTGGGTGGCCCTGCATGTGGAAACCCATCACGGCGCGACGCCGATGCGCGCGGATGGCCGTGCCGCGCTCGACCTCGCCGCCAGTCTGGGCGCTGAGCTGGAGCTGCGGGCGGGCGGCGATGTGGCCGCGCTGGCCATGGCGCTCGCGGCCGAGGTGAATGCCACCCACCTGGTGGTGGGTCGCGCCGCACCTGTCGGCTGGCGGCGCCTGCTGCCGCGCGGGGCCATTGCCCGACGCCTTCTCGCCGAGGCCGGCAGCGTCAGCCTGCACGTCGTCCCGGCCAGTGCGGCACGCAAACTGTCGGTGCCGACGCCACGCCCGCGTGGCCCGGCGCTGCCATGGATCGCCACCACGGCCATGGTCGCGTCGGTGGTGGTGGCCGGCCAGCTGCTGTCGGATGCGCTGGAGCAGCAGGGGCTCGGCATGCTGTTCCTGGGTGTGGTGGTGGCGGCTGCCGCCTCGTTCGGGCTGCAATGCGCGCTGTTCGCCGCGGCACTCGGCTTCCTGTCGTGGAACTATTTTTTCCTCAAGCCGATCTACAGCGTGAGCATCGAGAGCACCCGCGATGTGGTTGCGGTGATCGTCTTTGCCGGCGTCGCGGTGGCCTCCGGGCTGCTCGCCAGCCGCATGCGCGGGGCGGTGCGCGCCGCGCAGGGCCGCATCGAGGGGCTGCGCCGGGTCGGTCGGTTTTCACGCGCGCTGGGCGAGCCGGCCAATGAGCACGACCTGTTCGAGGTGATCGCCCGCGAGGCCGCGGAGATCGCGGGCGCCGGCGTGCTGCTCACCGCGGTGGGCGAGGACCTCAACATCCGCGCCGCCAACCCCGCGATCGACACGATGGATGATGGCAGCTGGGCGGCGGCGCGCTGGAGCTTCACGCGCGGCGAGCCGGCCGGGCGGGGCACCTCCACGCTGCCATCCTCGCCCTGGCGGTTCCTGCCGGTGCGCACCTCACGCGGCACGCTGGCCGTGCTCGGGGTGAACGCGGCCCATCCCGCGCAGCCGCAGCTCGCCGAGCCTCAGGTCCAGGCGCTCGCCGCGCTCGCCGACCAGGCCGCCGTCGCGCTCGAACGCGTCCGACTGGCGACCGAGGCCGCGCGCGCCGAGGCGATGGCCGAAACGCAGAAGCTGCGCACCGCCTTGCTCAGCTCGCTGTCGCATGATCTGCGCACGCCACTCACCTCGATCCGCGGGGCGGCCGGCCTGTTGCGCACTGCCGACGCCTCGCTGCCCGCCGACCGGCGCGCCGACCTGCTCGCCTCGATCGAGCAGGACACGGTGCGCATGACACGCTTCCTGTCCAACATCCTGGCGATGACCCGGCTGGAGAGCGGGGATATCGTGCCGCGCCAGGAGGAGGTGAAGCTGGCCGAGGCGATCGAGGCGGCCATCCTGCGCGCCGGCGGCCACGCGCTGATCGGGATGGATCTGCCGCCCGACCTGCCGGCGGTGCGAGCCGATCCGCCACTGCTGGAGCAGGTGCTGGTCAACGTCATCGAGAACGCGGTGAAATACAGCCCCGACGGCGCGCCGATCCGCATCGCCGCCCACAGCACCCAGGAGCGCATCACGCTCACCATCGCCGATGAGGGTGTCGGCATCCCCGCAGAGGATCTGGCCCACGTGTTTGACAGCTTCTACCGCGCCCGCCTGGTGGATCGCACCACGCCGGGCACCGGCCTTGGTCTGGCCATCGCACGCGGCCTTACCGAGGCGATGGGCGGGCGGATCACCGCCACCAGCCCGCGCCCGGACGCGCCGCGCGATGGCGCGCCGGGCACTGTGATCAGCATCGCATTGACCGCCGCCACGGCAGCCGCCCGGCCGGTCACGCAGGAGACAAACGCATGAGTATGGGCCGCGTGCTGCTGGTGGATGACGAGCCG
>CAIVDX010000423.1 GCA_903904805.1 uncultured Rhodospirillales bacterium | reverse complement strand
GCTGATATAGCCATCACGCCCGGCGGTCGCCTCGAACACCGGCGCCAGCGCATCCGCCGCGCCCTTGATGTCGGCCACCGCCAGATGCTCATAGATCGCGCTGACCGGCTGCTCGCCGCCGCCCAAATGCGCGTCGAACAAAACTTTATATTCGTCGGTCTCGCCGATCCCCTTCTCGAAGATCGACGGGTTGGAGGTCATCCCCTTCAGCCCGTCAGCCGCCACCATGTGGGAAATGCCGCCGCTTTCGACCAGGCTGCGCCGGACGAAATCAAGCCAGGGTGACTGGCCGGCGGACTCAAGTTGCTGCAGCGGATTCACTCTGGCGCCCCATCGATCCAAACACATGATCTATCGCACCACTTCGTGGCAGCAATCTGTCAAGAAACGTATGAAATGGCTTTCGACTGTGTGGGTTTGTCGCGCTGCAGCAGCCGGCGCATTGCCAGCGCCAGCGCGCCGAACATCCCTTCCGGCAGATACAGAAAGGCGGCGACCAGCAGCGCGCCCTCGGCGAAGGTCTTGTAGAGCGCGAAGGGCTGGAAGATCTGCGGCAGCAGCGTCAACAGCGCCACGCCCAGCAGCGGCCCCACCAGCGTGCCTTCGCCACCGGCCACCAGCATGGCGATCATCTCGAAGCTGCGCTGGGTGCCCACCATTTCAGGCGAGAGATAGTGGAAATAGAACGCATACAGGCCGCCCGAGAGCGCCGCCAACGCCGCCGAGATCACCAGCGCCGCCAGCTTCACCCGCGCCACATTCACACCGAGTGCCGCCGCCGCCGTCTGATCCGCCCGCACCATCTGCAAAGACCGCCCGAACTGGCTGCGCATCCCCGCCCACAGCAGCACCACCAGCACCACCGTCACACCCAGCACCAGGTACCACATGGTGATCGGGTCATCGACCGACCATTCGCCAATGCCGAACGAGGGGATCCCCACCAGCCCCGAGGGCCCACCGGTCAGGTCCGACAGCCCCACCGTCAGCGAATCCACCAGCAGCCCGAAGGCCAGCGTGGCGAGCGCCAGATAATGCCCGCGCAGCCGCGAGGTGATCAGGCTGAGCAGCACCGCGCACACCACCGCGGCCGCCACCCCCACGGCGAGGCCAGCCAGCGGCTCCCACTCATAGGTGGTCGCCAGGATCGCCGCGCCATAGCCGCCCACCGCCATGAAGCCGGACTGCCCCAAACTCACCTGCCCGGCGAATCCCATCAGCACATCCAGCCCGAGCACCGCGATGAACAGGATCAGCGTGATGACAAGCGAGTTCAGCACCCCGCCCGGCGGCAACAGCAGCGGCAGCACGATCAGCACCGCCAGAGCAACCAGCGCGAACAGCGCCCCGCCCTTGCCCTGAATGCGAATGATGGCGCGATGAATGCGCTGCTCTTCGCGCACATCCGACCGGCGCGCCGGCCCCGAACTGAACAGCCCGTTCGGTCGCCAGATCAGCATCCCCAGCAGCAACGCCAGCGCCAGCCCGTTGGCGAACAGCGAGCTCACATAGCCTGCCGCCAGCTGCTCGGTTACGCCGATGAACAGCCCGCCAATGATCGAGCCGGCGAAGCTGGTGATCCCGCCGATCGCCACCGCGATGAAACCGAAATTGGTGAAGAACCGCCCGGTATCGAACTCCACCGAAGTGATCGGCGCGGAGGCGATGCCCCCCAGAGCGGCGATGACAGCCGCCAGCACGAAGGCCAGCAGCGTCATCCACGGCACATCGATGCCCATCAGCCGCGCGGCGGTGCGGTTCTCCGCGCAGGCCCGCAGCGCGAGCCCGATGCGGGTGCGCAGCAGCAGCCAGCGCATCACCAGGATTATCAGCGCGGTGGTGCCGGCGAGCCAGAAGCCCTGGCTGGGAATGCGAATCCCAAGGAACTGCACAGGTGCCTCGCCGGAGAAGGGCGGCAACGCATAAGGCTGGCTGGACCAGACGATCAGCAGCACGCCCTCGATCAGCGTGAGCAGCCCCGCCGTCATCACCAGCATCGAGCTCACCGGCAGCCGCGCGATCCCCGGCACGAAGGTCAGCACCCCCAGCACCAGGCCGAACAATGCCGAGCCGATGGTGGCCAGCACGATCGCGATCGGCGTCGGCACGCCCCACACCACCTGCAGCGAATACATCAGCAGCGCGCCAAACACGCAGAACGCGCCCTGGCTCAGATTGACCACGCCGGTCACGCGATAGACCAGCGACAGGCCCAGCGCGAGCAGCGCGAACACGCTGCCCTGGAGCAGCCCCCCGATGACGATTTGGATCGCAGCATTCATGCGATCGTGCTTAGCAGCCCCATCTATCGAGGCAAAGGCGCCGCGCGAGGCAAACCCACCCCGCGCGGCATCTCAGATCAAACGGCGATCGCCCGCCGCCGCCGCTCTGCCCAAACCTCAGCCCTTGAGCTTGCGCACAATGCCGTCCCACGACCAGCCGCCCGGCCCGGTGATCCACAGCAGCAGCATCCCACCGACGGCCGCGACGTTCTTGGTGAAATTCACCCGGTTCGCCACATAGGCCGGCCCAGTGAACTCCCAGAAGCGATGCCCGATCAGCGTCGCCACAATCAGATAAACCACGAACAGCAACGTCAGCAGCCGCGTGTGCCACCCCACCAGCAGGGCAAGGCCACCGCCCACCTCGGCGAAAATGCCGAAATAGCCGAACCAGGTGCTCGCCGGCACGCCCTCATGCGCCAGCATCGCCACGAAGGCCGGCGGGTTCATCAGCTTCACCGTGCCGCCCCACAGGAACAGAAAACTCAGGCAGAAGCGGCAGAGCAGCAACAGCGCGTCACGGCTGGTGGAATTGGGCATGGCGGCGTTCCCCTATGCCGGACGTCCGCGTCCGGTTCTTGTTTAAAGGTCCGCCACGACAGCGAGACCCGATCAACTCAGGCCGGCACGTCCCCGGCCCAGGCCCGCGCGATCAACGCGCGGATCGGCTCGGGCTCGATCGGTCGCGGATTCCAGTAGGGATTCTCCGTCGCCTCCCGCACCGCGCGGTCGATATCCTGCTCTTTCATGCCGAGATCGCGCAATGCCAGCGGTGCGCCCAGCCGACCCGCCAGGTCATACAGCCCACGCGCCGCGCTCTCCGCCCCAAGGGCCGCGGCAATCCGCGCCATCGCCTCGGGTTCGGCCGGCGCGTTGTAGGCGGTGGCATGCGGCAGAATGATGGTGTGCGTCTCGGCATGTGGCAGATCGAAACTGCCGCCGATCACGTGGCACAGCTTGTGATGCAGCGCCATGCCCACCGCCCCCAGGCAGGTGCCGCACAGGAACGCGCCATACAACGCATCCGCGCGCGCATCGCCGTTCCGCGGATCATCCATGATCACCGGCAACGCCCGACCCAGCGCCAGGATCCCGTCCTCGGCCATCAGCGAGATGATCGGGTTACGGTCCTTGGCATAGAGCGCCTCCACCGCATGCGCGATCGCGTTCATGCCCGAGGTGGCCGACATCCCCTTCGGCAGACCCAGCGTGAGATCCACATCATAGATCACCACCTCCGGCAGGATCGCCGCGCCGCGCTGGGTGGTTTTGCGCCCGCCTTCGGTCTGGCCGAGGATCGGTGTCATCTCCGAGCCGGCATAGGTGGTGGCGACCACGAACTGCATCAGATCGGTGCGCAGCGCGATGGCCTTGCCCAGCCCAGTGGTGGAGCCGCCACCCACAGCCACGGTGCAATCCGCGCCGAGTTCCCGCGCCAAAGCCACCGCCGCTTCGGTCACACCCACCGGCGTGTGCATCATCGCGTTGTCGAAAATCCCCACCGCCCGCGCGCCCAGCAGCGTGGCGATCTGCTCGGCCTGGTCGCGCTGCTGTGTGGTGCTCAGCACCAGCGCGCGCGACTTGCTCGCCCGGTCCAGCTCCTCCGGCAGCACCGCCAGCATGCCCGCGCCGAAGCGCACCCGGGCCGGCAATGCCTCATACAGGAACGGGACCATCGCGCTCTCAGCCCTTCGGCAGCAGCGTCGGCTCGTACGCCACCATGCGCCAGGCACCGTTCTCGCGCATCCACACCGCCAGCGTCACCGCATCCAGCACCTTGTCCACGCCGCGGGCGGCCAGTTTGGTGATCACATGCGCGAACACCAGAGCGGTGTCGCCATACAGCTTCACCCGACGCTCGCGCACATCCATCGAGAAATAGCGATACACGCCGTCCTGCATGGCCTTCACATAG
>CAIVDX010000422.1 GCA_903904805.1 uncultured Rhodospirillales bacterium | reverse complement strand
CTGGCGGACCCCCAGGCGGTGATCGCGCGCATTGGCGCGCATGTCGGTGAGCGCGGCCTGCAGATCGCGCCCAGCCGGGTCAGCATCGAGCGCCAGGCCACCAGCCTGAACGAGGCATGGCGCACCTGGTATCTGCGTGGCGAGTAACTGCGTGGCCAGTAACTGCGTGGCCAGTATCTGCGTGGCCAGTAACTGCGTGGCCTTTGGGCTCCCCACCATTGCCTGAACCGGCCGGTCGGCCCTAACTCCCGCCCAGGGAGACCAATCCGCATGACCACGCTCGCCGTCCGCCGCCGCATCGGCCTCGCCGATCCAGCGTCACAGATCATCATCGCCGTGCTCGCCGGCATCGCCGCCGGCATCCTGGTGCCGCAGGCGGCCGAGGTGATGAAGCTGCTCGGCGACCTGTTCATCCGCCTGGTGCGCATGTTCGTCGGCCTCATCATCTTCTGCACCGTGGTGCACGGCATCGCCTCGGTCCGCCAGGCCGGACGGGTGGGCCGCGTGGTGGTGCGCGCGCTGATCTATTTCGAGCTGGTCACCACCCTCGCGCTGATCCTGGCGATGATCGTCATCAACCTCACCGGCCCCGGCCGGGCGATGCATCTCGACCCCGCCAGCCTCTCCACCGCCGGGCTGGAAACCTATGTGCGCGACTCCCACCATGTGAACGCGATCGACTTCCTGCTGCATCTGGTGCCCACCTCGGTGGTGGGAGCCTTCGCCGAGGGCGACATCCTGCAGGTGCTGGTGGTCTCGCTGTTCTTCGCCTTCGCCGCGCAGGCGCTGGGCGAGAAGGCCGCGCCGGCGATGGCGCTGGTCGACACGCTGTCGAAGATCCTGTTCAAGATCATCGGCTACGTGATGCTCACCGCCCCGCTGGGGGCGTTCGGCGCCATCGGCTACACCGTCGCCCGCTTCGGCGCCGCCACATTGCTGCCTTTGCTGAATCTCGCGCTGGTCTTCTACGGCCTGTGCGGCCTGTTCGTGCTGATCGTGCTGTGGCCGATCGCGGCCTGGAACCGCATCCCGCTCTTCCGCCTGATCCGCTATATCGGCGCCGAACTCGCCACCGTCTTCGGCACCAGCTCCTCGGAATCGGTGCTGCCCCAGCTCGTCGGCAAGCTGGAGCGCCTGGGCGCCGACGAGGCGGTGGTCGGCCTGGTGCTGCCCACCGGCTACGCCTTCAACCATGACGGCACCTGCATGTATTTCGCCGCCGTCTCGGTGTTCCTCGCCCAGGCGGTGGGGATCGAGATGAGCCTGTGGCAGCAGCTCGGCCTGCTCGGCATCATGCTGCTCACATCGAAGGGCGGGGCAGGGGTGGCCGGCTCGGCCATCGTCGTCCTCGCCTCCACCATCGCCGCGACCGGCATCATCCCGGTGGGCACCATCGCCATCATCCTGGGCGTGCACCGCATCCTGTCCTCCGCGATGGTGCCGGTGAATGTATTGGGCAATGCCTTGGCGACGTTGGTTCTGGCCAAAGCGGAAGGGGCCTTGGACGAAGTCAAGTTAAGGCAAGCGCTTCTTTTTTGAAAAAGAAGCAAAAAAACCTTTGATACTTGCCACCGCGTGATCGCACCTGGGTTCCCCATCAGGCGACACTGCGAGGCAGCAAAATTTCAAAAGTTTTTTGGTTCTTTTTTTCAAAAAAGACCACCCTTCCTTCCCTTCTCCCCCGCCGTCCCCATCTCCGCATCACCCGATGGAGGACCCCATGCCCAACCTCACCCGTCGCCTGCTTCTCGCCACCACCCTGGCCGCCCCGATCGCCCATGCCGCCCCCCCGGCGAAAACCGCGTGGGACTTTTCCTTCCCCGACATCGATGGCGGCACGCTCGACCTCGCCAGATTCCGCGGCCGCGTTCTGCTCGTGGTGAACACCGCCAGCTTCTGCGGCTACACCTACCAATATGAGGGGCTGGAAAAGCTCGCCGAACAGCTCGGCCCCAAGGGCCTCACCGTGGTCGGCGTGCCCAGCGGCGATTTCTACCAGGAGAGCGCGCGCAACGAGACGGTGAAGGCCTTCTGCGAGGCCACCTTCAACGTGAGCTTCCCGATGGCCGGCATCCTGCCGGTCCGCGGCTCCGATGCGGTCCCCTTCTACAAATGGGTCCGCGCCGAGCGCGACTGGCAGCCCACCTGGAACTTCAACAAGGTGCTGATCGGCCGCGACGGCGCCATTGCCGGCACCTACCGCTCCACCACAGAGCCCACCAGCAAGGACCTGCTCGCCGCGATCGACGTCGCCCTGGCCAAACCCCTCGCCTGAGGCCGAACACACTCAGCGCGACACTTAAGACTGGCTTGCCAAACCGCCCCCCGGCGGGCAGATGCTGCGCAGACCCGGTAACAGCCGGGCAGCGCGCCGATGGGGGAGGGTGAGATGGCAACCAGCACCACGATCAATGTGGACGACATCGTCGACCGCCAGGTTCTCGGCGGCTTCAACTGGAACATCGTCTTCTGGTCCTTCCTCATCATGCTGCTGGATGGCTGGGACATCGTGGCCGCCGCGGTCGCCGTGCCCTCGCTGATCAAGGAATGGGGCGTGAAGCCCGCCGAGCTCGGCCCGATGCTCTCGGCGAACAATCTGGGCGTGCTGTTCGGCGCCCCCCTGTTCGGCTGGATGGGCGATCGCTTCGGCCGCAAACCGGCGATCATCCTGGCCGCCATCGTCTTCGGCCTGTTCAATTTCTCCGGCGCCTTCGCCCATAATCTCGACCAATTATGGCTCGCCCGCCTGCTCGGCGGCTTCGGCATCGCCGGCGTGATCACCAACACCATCGCGCTGAATGCCGAGATGGCGCCGATGCGCATGCGCGCCTCGCTGATCATCATCATGTTCCTCGGCAACACCACCGGCGGCGCGCTGCCCGGCTGGTTCGGCGCCCGGCTGATCGGCGCCTATGGCTGGCAGTCCCTGTTCTGGATCGGCGGCCTGGTGCCCATCCTGCTGGCGCTGCTGCTGTGGTTCGCCATCCCGGAATCGATCAAGTTCCTCGCCCTGTCCGACAAGCGCCGCGCCCGCACCGCCGCCCTCGCGCGCGTCATGGCACCGACCCTGCCGATCGGGCCGTCCGACATGTTCTTCACCGCCGTCGGCCAGAAGAACGCCGCGGTGGTGACCTCCGGCAACATCCTCGCCTCCATCGGCAAGAGCCTGGGCGGCCTGTTCCAGGGCAAATACGCGGTCATCACCCCGCTGATCTGGCTGCTCTTCGCCATCAACCTGATGGTGTTCTACTTCGTGAACACCTGGACCCCGGCGATCCTCGGCCCGATCGTCGTCAAGGCCGGCGGCGCCGCCGACACCGCCTTCACCGCCCTGTTCGCCTTCCAGATCTCCGGCACCATCGGCGGGCTGATCCTCACCGGCTTCCTCGACCGCATGGGGCTGCGCCCGGTGCTGGCGCTGATCATCATCGCCATCCCCGTCACCGCCTCGATCGGCTGGGCCGCCTCGAACGGCATGCTGGTCGGGGTCGCCGCGCTCGCCGGCTTCTGCCTGCTGAGCATCCAGTTCGGCCTGAATGCCTCCGCCGGCATCGTCTATCCCACCGAGATCCGCTCGAACGGCGTCGGCTGGGCGTTCGGCATCGGCCGCTTCGGCGCCATCCTCGGCCCGCTGCTCGGCGCGGCCCTGCTGGCGCGGCAGTACCCGATCGAGGACCTCTTCGTCTTCGTCGCCGCCCCGCTGATCATCTCCGCGATCGCCTGCTTCACCCTGATCCGGCTGCACGACACCGCCCGCCCCTCCGAGGCGGCGAAAGCCGCCGGCCTCGCGCACTGACAGCGTCCTATCCCGACGACGGAGCCTCCCCGTGCTGTTCAATTTCTTCCATCTGATGCCCTGGCCCTATTGCGAGGAGCCACCCACCAGCTGGCCGGTCGCCACCACCGGCTTCGACGCCCACAAGGCGAAGGCGCTCTACGAAACCTATATCGACGCCATGGCCTATGCCGAGGAGTGCGGCTTCGACTGGGTGGGCTGCAACGAGCATCATTTCAGCCCCTACGGCCTGATGTCGAACTGCAACCTCATCGGCGCCGCGCTGGTCGCACGCACGAAAACCATCAAGCTCGGCATGCTCGGCAACCTGATCCCGCTGGTGAACCCGGTGCGCGTCGCCGAGGAATACGCGATGATCGACGTGATGAGCGGCGGTCGCCTCATCGCCGGCTTCATGCGCGGCATCCCGCATGAATATCGCGCCTACAACATCAACCCCGACGATTCGCACGGGCGGCTGGACGAGGCCGCGCGGCTGATCATGAAATGCTGGACGTCGGATGAGCCGTTCAGCTGGTCCGGCAAGTATTACGAATACCCATCGGTCTCGATCTGGCCGAAGCCCATGCAGAAGCCGCCGCAGATCCTGATGTCGGCCTCCAACGCCGAAGGTGCCGAGTTCGCCGCACGCCACAAGGCGATCATGGGCGTCACGCTGATCGCCGATCAAGTTGGGGTGCCGAGCAACCCCTACCGACTGGGTTTCCTGCAAACCATTGCCGTAGCGGAGACCGACGCGCGCGCTGAACAGGAATACGGACCGCACCTCGAGTACGCCTTCCGGGTGGGGTTG
>CAIVDX010000421.1 GCA_903904805.1 uncultured Rhodospirillales bacterium | reverse complement strand
GTCAGCGAGAACAGCCCCAAGCTGCTCGCCGGCACCGGCAAGGATCAGGTGCATCTGCTGGTTGTGGCCAATTCCGACCGGGGCCTGTGCGGCGCGTTCAACTCGAACATCGTCAAGGCCGCCCGCCTCAAGGCTCGCGAGCTGGAGGCCGAGGGCAAAACGGTGCTGTTCTACCTCGTGGGCCGCAAGGGCCGACCGATCATCCGCCGCGAATACCCCAAGGCGATCCTCGCCATGTTCGACACCACCGAGGTGCGCGAGCCGGGCTATACCGAGGCGGAAGCCATCGTTGCCGAGCTGACCTCTCTGTATGAGGCCGGTAAGTTCGACATCGCCCATTTGTTCTACTCGAAATTCCGCAGCGCCCTGCTGCAGGAGCCGACCGAGCAGCAGATCATCCCCGTCCCCACGCCCAAGGATGTGCATGTCGCCACCGGCGGTGCTGTGGTGGAATATGAGCCTGACGAGGAGGAAATCCTCGCCGCGCTGCTGCCGCGCTATCTCAAGACCCAGCTCTTCGGCGCTCTGCTGGAGAACATGGCCAGCGAGCAAGGCGCGTCGATGACCGCGATGGACAACGCCACGCGCAACGCCGGCGACCTGATCGGCAAGCTGACCATCCAGTACAACCGCAGCCGCCAGGCCGCGATCACCACCGAACTCATCGAGATTATCGCTGGCGCGGAAGCGTTGTAGCGACACCATAACGCTGGCGCGGAAGCGCTATAAGCATAGTGAATTAGAGGCAAGGAAACAGACATGGCCACCGCCACACTTACCGCCACCGGCAAGATCGCCCAGGTCATCGGCGCCGTCGTCGACGTGGAGTTCGTCGGCGCACTGCCCGCGATCCAGAGCGCGCTCGAGACCACCCCCACCGACCAGCGCACCGGCGCGCCCTTCCGCCTGGTGCTGGAAGTGGCTCAGCACCTCGGTGAAAACGTCGTGCGCACCATCGCCATGGACACCACAGAGGGCCTGACCCGCGGCCAGCCGGTGACCGACACCGGCGGCCCGATCACCGTGCCCGTGGGCCCGGCCACCCTCGGCAGGATCATGAACGTCATCGGCGACCCGATCGATGAAGGCGGCCCGATCGTCTCCAACTTCCACAGCGGCATCCACCGCGAGGCCCCGTCCTTCGCCGAGCAATCGACGACGGCGGAGATCCTGGTTACGGGCATCAAGGTGATCGACCTGCTCTGCCCCTACACCAAGGGTGGCAAGATCGGCCTGTTCGGCGGCGCCGGCGTCGGCAAGACCGTGACCATGCAGGAGCTGATCAACAATATCGCCAAGGCCTACGGCGGCTATTCGGTGCTGGCGGGCGTGGGTGAGCGCACCCGCGAGGGCAACGACCTCTATCACGAGATGATCGAGTCCGGCGTGAACCAGGCCGGCGGCGGCGGCGAGAGCCGCTGCACCCTGGTCTATGGCCAGATGACCGAGCCTCCGGGCGCCCGCGCGCGGGTGGCCCTGACCGGCCTGGCCCAAGCCGAATACTTCCGCGACGAAGAGG
>CAIVDX010000420.1 GCA_903904805.1 uncultured Rhodospirillales bacterium | reverse complement strand
CCCGCGATCGGCGATGTCGGTCAGGTAGACGTTGACCTTCACCACATGCTCCGCCGCCGCGCCGGCCGCTTTCAGGCAGGCGTCGATATTGGCCAGAGCGACCTCGGCCTGTTCGGCGACGCTGTCGGGGATGGAGCCGTCTGGCTTCACCCCCACCGCGCCCGACACCCAGACCAGATTGCCGGCCCGCACCACATGGCAATAATGGCTGACCGGTTCCAACTGCCCCGGCACCATCAAACGTTCGATCATCCCACCAACTCCTTCGCTGCCGTCAAAATAATCTGCCAAAGGTAACCCATGGCACCTACTCCCGCGCCCGGGTTTGAAAGCATGTATCATAGTTGTTACCAAAGACCACCTTCATCGCAACACTGGGCTTTATTTTAAAAAACACCGCAATATCGGAGAGACCACTGCGCGCTGACCGCCGAAAAAATCAAAATAGTCGCGGTTCATTCCCACCAGATCGCGCCGTCAATCGGGCAGGGCCTCATCGGGCAGGTTGAACAGCGCGGAGTTGGCGAGGATACGAGACCGTTCGTCCGCCGTCAGATCAGGGATCGCATTCACTTCGGAGGGCACGCCTTGACGATTGCGGCATAGGCCGGGCTGAAGCCCTTGAGGCTGAACGTGTCCGTCACTGGCGCGTTATCCGGCCCGGGGGATCGGACGACGGCCTGCGGGCCTTTTTGGAACGCCGCCGCCGCCGCTTTGCCGTCTCGGGCGAAGGCGTTGCGCTTGTCGGTGTAGAAATCCAGCCCGGCCTGATCGACCTGCACCGTGACGGTGGCATTGGCGGCGAAGGGAAATCCGGCCTCAATGGCGACGGCGTCGCGCAAGCTTGGCCGCTGCGTCACCGTCAGGATCACCGCGCCGCGGCCGGGCAGCGCCGGGCTCGACGTCGCGGCCCGGGTGAAGGCGTAGCAGGTCATCACCCCGGATTCGTCGTGCGTCGCCGCCGTCCAATCGTCGAATTTGGCGATAGATTTGGGACCGGCGGCTGAAGCGGCTACCACCGGGGGCGCGTAACCAGACCTGGCAATCGCTTCCGCCTCTTCCTTGTTCTTAGCTAACCGCCAACCGGCATTCATGAGGCAAGATTGAAAACCGCTGTCACGTGCTCCGCTATTCTGATCCAAGGTCACATAGGTGGGAGGCATATATTGCCCGCCGGTCGTATAACAATTGACCATATACCCGTTTCCACTACAGGTGCTCTGTTGCGGCGTGGTGTAACCGGCGGTCAACATGACCTGCTGGGGCGCAGGCGGAAACTGGGCATAGGACTGCGCTTGGCAGGCTGATTTGGTCACAGCAAACTGCTCCTGGGTGCCACCCGGTTTCGCCCAATATTGGGTACACCCAGCCATCGGGAGCAGTACCGGGATCAGGACGAGAGCACCCCAACGGGCCGTCATCCCATTAGTTCCTTCGCCGCTGCCCGTGCCCGCGCCGCGCCCTCTAGCGCCATCTCCGAGCACAATCCCGTATAGGCCGTTGGGTCCAGCAGCTTCTGGATTGCCTCCGGCGTCATATGCGCGGTCACCCGCGGATCGGCCGTCAGCAGGCCACCGAACGACACGCCCTGCTCCGCCGCCGCCATCGCGGAGTCGTAGACCACGTCATGCGCGTGCTGCCGACCCAGCGCGGCGCCGAGGTCGAGCATCACCGCCTCCGCCATGATCAGCCCGCCGCCGAGATCCAGATTGGTGCGCATCCGCTTCGGGTCGAGCTTCAGGCCGCGCATGATCTCCCCCAGCCGGGCCAGCATGTCGCCGGT
>CAIVDX010000419.1 GCA_903904805.1 uncultured Rhodospirillales bacterium | reverse complement strand
TGAGGCTGTTTGTGGATCAGCTCGTCGTCGGTGACGACGAGATCACCATGCACGGACCCACCATCACTTTGGCGAAAGCCGCCGAACAGGGCGCCCTTCTTCCGCGGAGAAGTGATGCCCAGTTTTGTTCGAGGATGGCGTCCCGTACGGGATTCGAACCCGTGTTACCAACGTGAAAGGCTGGTGTCCTAGGCCTCTAGACGAACGGGACAGCGCGCCGCACATCTCAATGCGGAAAGCGCTTCACAGCGCAGAGCGCGGTGGGTAGCCGAGGGGGGCGTACCGGTCAAGCCAAACACCGACCGCTCAACCGGATGCCAGGGCTGCATCGCGCAGAAACAGGCTGACGCTGGTGCTGCCGTTCCATTCCTCCGCCCGCAACTGCCCCACAAGATGCAACGGCGCCGCCGGGCGCGCCATCAGCGCGTGCGTCAGCGGGCCCTCCTCGGCGCGAAACAGCAGCGATTTCAGCCGCGAGTCGCCATCCGCGCTGGCGACGATGCAGCGCAGCGTGTTGCCCTCACGGCCGATCCGGTCAGCGCGCACCGGCCGCGCGTTGGGCACCACGAACAGCGGTTCCTCATTGCCGTTGCCGAAGGGAGCGAGGCGACCGATCTGGCCCGCCAGTGCCTCGGTCGCACCGGCGACCGACACACTGCCATCCACCACCAGGTCGGGCACCGCCGGCAGCGCGGCAGCCCCGGCCAGGCGTTCGCAAAGGAAGGCGTGGAACGCCACCCTGTTCGCCTCGGCCAGACCAAAGCCGGCCGCCATCGCGTGCCCGCCACCGCTTGTCAGCAGCCCCAGTTCGCGCGCGGCGATCACCGCTGCACCGATATCGAGGCCCGGCACCGAGCGTGCCGAGCCCTTCAGCATCCCGCCCGCCAGCGCCGCGACGCCGACCGGTCGGTTGAATTTCTCCTTGATCCGGCCAGCGACGATGCCAACCACGCCGGGATGCCAGTCATCGCCGCTGATCAACAGGGCGGCGCGCCCCGCATCGATCTGTGCCTGCGCCTGGAACATCGCCTCGTCCAGAATGCCGCTCTCCACATCCTGACGCGTGCGGTTGACCCCATCGAGCTGCTGCGCCAGCGCCTTCGCCTCGATGGGGTCCTCGCAGAGCAGCAGGCGAAGCCCCATGTGTGCGTCGCCAATGCGCCCGCCGGCGTTGATGCGTGGGCCCAGCGCGAAGCCGCAGGTCATCGCACTCGGCGCGTCCTTCGCCTGGGCAACCTCCAGCAGCGCCGCGATGCCCGGTCGCGCCCGGCGCCCCATCACCTTCAGCCCCTGGGCCACCAGCGCCCGGTTCAGCCCGGTCAGCTGCATGACGTCGCAGACGGTGGCCAGCGCCACCAGATCGAGCGCACCCAGCAGATCCGGCTCTGCGCGGCCGGCGAAGTAGCCAGATTTGCGCAGCGTGCGCACCATCGCCACCATCGCCAGGAACGCCACCCCGGTGGCACACAGCCCGCCCAGCCCGGAGCGATCATCAGGCCGGTTCGGATTGACCGTCGCCAGGATCGGTGGTGGCAGGCCCTCGCTCTTATGATGATCGAGCACCAGCACATCCGCCTGGCCGGCCAGACCCGCCAGCACAGCCCCCGCCGCGGTACCGCAATCGGTGCAGACGATCAGCCGCGCCCCCTGCCCCACCAGGCGCTCCAACGCGGGCAGGTTCGGCCCATAGCCCTCGGTGATCCGGTCCGGCACATGGGTCAGCACCGCGCACCCCAGCCCGCGCAGCGCCTGCGTGATCAACGCCGCCGAGCAGGCACCATCCACATCGTAATCACCGAACACGCCAACGCACTGGCCGGCGCGCACCGCATCGGCGAGCCGGGCGGCCGCCGCATCCATGTCCATGAGCACAGACGGATCCGGCAGCAGCGCCCGCAAGGTCGGTTCCAGAAAATGCCCCGCTGTCTCCGCATCGACTCCGCGCGCGGCCAGCAGGCGCCCGAGCAGTTCCGGCAGATCAAGCCGCTGTGCGATCGCCTGTGCCCGTCGCTCGTCAGAGGGTCGCCACAGCCAGCGCCGCCCGCTCAGGCTGCGCGCGACACCATAGACAAGGCCCTCACCGCCGGCGAACCCGCCATCCATCATCCGGCGATCAGGTGGGCGTCCAGGTCTTGGTCGCGAAATTATGGTGGGCCTCGATATGGCGCACAGTGCCGGACTTGCTGCGCATCACGATCGAATGCGTGACGGCCCCATGCCCGAAGCGCCGCACACCGCGCATCATCGGCCCGCCGGTCACCCCGGTGGCGGCGAACATCACGTTGCCTTTGGCCATCTCCTCGGCGGAGTAGACATGATGCGGATCGGCCACGCCCATCTCGCGGGCGCGCGCGATCTGCGCATCGTCCTCGTAGAGCAAACGCCCCTGCTGCTGGCCGCCCATGCAGCGCAGTGCGGCGGCTGACAGCACACCCTCGGGCGCACCTCCGGAGCCGAGATAGATGTCCACCCCGCTCTCCGGCATCGCCGCGGCGATCGCGCCGAACACATCGCCATCCGAGATCAGCATGATCCGCGCCCCGGCCTCGCGCGTCCTGGCGATCAGTTCGGCATGACGGTCACGGTCCAGGATGCAGGCCACCAGGTCGGAAATCTCGCAGCCCTTGGCCTTGGCGAGGTTGCGCAGATTCTCCGCCGGCGAGGCATCCAGATGCACCACGCCCAACGGCAGACCCGGCCCGACGGCGATCTTCTGCATATAGATGTCGGGCGCGTGCAGGAAATTGCCGTGTTCGGCGAGCGCCAGCACCGCCATCGCGTTCGGCCCGCCCTTGGCGGTCAGCGTGGTGCCCTCCAGCGGGTCCACCGCGATGTCCATCGCAGGACCGCCGCAGCCCACTTTTTCGCCGATGAACAGCATCGGCGCCTCGTCCATCTCGCCCTCGCCGATCACCACCGTGCCATTGATCGCCACCGTGTCGAACGCACGCCGCATGGCCTCCACGGCCGCACCATCGGCCTCGTTCTTCTTGCCCTTGCCCATCCAGCGAGAGGCGGCGAGTGCGGCGGCCTCGGTGACGCGCACCAGCTCCAGCGCAAGGTTGCGATCGAGCGGTGTGGTGATCTCGGCCATGGGTCGTCTCCGGGGTGAAATGCAGGCGGGGTCTATGCGGGTTCTATACGGATCAGCGCCGGCGGTTCCAGCACGGATGCCAATGCACCGATTCGCCCGATCGCGCCACGCATCGCGCGCTCGGTCGTGTCGTGCGTCGTCAGCACCACCGGCACCGCCTCGCCCGGCGCGCGCCCACGCTGCAGCATGCTCTCCATCGAGATGCCGAAATCGCGCAGCGCCGCCGTCACCTCGGCGATCACGCCCGGCGCATCCAACAGCATCAACCGCAGATAATAGGCACCGACATGGTCCTCCATCGCCGCCGAGGGCATGTTCGACAACGCCCCCGAAGCCGCCCCCCACACCGGAGTGTAGCGCCCGCGCGCGATGTCGATCACGTCCGACACCACAGCCGAGGCCGTCGGCCCAGCCCCCGCGCCGCGCCCCTCAAGCATCAGCGGGCCGACGAAATCCCCCTCGGCCACCACCGCGTTGAACACGCCATCAACCCGCGCCAGATGCGCCGCCTTGGCCACCATCGCCGGATGCACGCGGGCGGAGATGCCGCCTTCGGTGCGCCGCGCAATGCCCAGCAGCTTGATGCGGTAGCCCAACTCCTCGGCGAACCCGATATCGAGCGCCGAAATGCCGCGAATGCCCTCCACATGCACGCTGTCGAAATCCACCGGCCGGCCAAAGGCGATGGCCGCCAGGATCGCCAGCTTGTGCGCGGCATCGATGCCATCGATGTCGAAGCTCGGATCGGTCTCGGCATAGCCCAGTGCCTGGGCATCGGCGAGCACCTCGGCAAAGCCCCTTCCCTCCTCGCGCATCACGGTGAGGATATAGTTGCAGGTGCCGTTCAGAATGCCGGCGACGCGCGAGATGCGGTTGCCCGCCAGCCCCTCGCGCAACGCCTTGATCACCGGGATGCCACCGGCCACTGCCGCCTCGAACGCCAGCGGCACATGCGCCGTCTCGGCCGCCTGGGCGAGTTCCGCACCATGGATCGCGAGCAGCGCCTTGTTGGCGGTCACCAGCGGCTTGCCCGCGGCAATCGTCGCATCCGCCAGCGCACGCGCCGGACCGGACGAACCGCCGATCAGCTCCACCACGATGTCGGTGCGCGGATCGGCCGCCAGCGCCACCGGATCATCCACCCAGGCCACGTTCGACAGATCCACACCGCGATCACGCGTGCGGTCACGCGCCGAGACCACACTCACCTCAACCGGCCGGCCAGCCCGCGCGGCGACGATGTCGGCATTGTCGGCCAGCAGCTTCAGCACGCCCGCGCCGACAGTGCCCAGCCCCGCGACACCCAGTTTCAGCGGACGCGACATCAGCCGGCCATCCCGACGGCGTCGACAACCGGCTCGGTACTCACATTGCTGTCGCCCTGCAGGAAGGCGCGGATGCTGCGCACGGCCTGGCGCAGGCGCTGATTGTTCTCGACGAAGGCGATGCGCACATGGTCGTCGCCATATTCGCCAAAGCCGATGCCCGGCGCGACCGCCACCTTGGCCCGCTCCAGCAGCAGCTTGGAAAACTCCACGCTGCCGAGATGCTTGTAGCGCGGCGGGATCGGTGCCCAGGCGAACATCGAGCCCTCGGGGTTCGGAATCTCCCAGCCAGCGGCCGCCAGCCCGGGGATGATCAGGTCACGCCGCTCACGATACAGCGTGCGCATCTCCTCCACACAGTCCTGCGGCCCGTTCAGCGCGGCCACCGCGGCGACCTGGATCGGCGTGAACGCACCATAGTCGAGATAGGATTTCATCCGCGTCAGCGCGTTGATCAGCCGCGGATTGCCCGCAGCGAAGCCGATGCGCCAGCCAGGCATGGAATAGGTCTTCGACATCGAGGTGAATTCCACCGTGATGTCCTTCGCGCCCTCCACCTGCAGCACCGAGGGCGGCGGCTCGCTGCCGAAATAGATCTCCGAATAGGCGAGGTCCGACAGGATAAAGAGTTCATGCCGCCGGGCGAGGGCCACCAGTTCCTTGTAGAACTCCAGGCTCGCCAGATAGGCGGTCGGGTTCGAGGGAAAATTCACGATCAGCGCCGTCGGCTTGGGCACCGAATGGCGCACCGCACGATCAATCGCGCTGAGCATCTCATCATCCGGCGTGGCCGGGATCGAGCGCACCGACGCACCGGCAATGATGAAGCCGAACTGATGGATCGGATAGGACGGGTTCGGCACCAGGATGGTGTCACCCGGGCTGGTGATCGAGGAGGCGAGATTGGCCAGCCCCTCTTTCGAGCCCAGCGTGACGATCGCCTCGCTCTCCGGATCGATCTTCACCCCGAAGCGGCGATCATAATAGGCCGCCAGCGCCCGGCGCAGGCCGGGAATGCCGCGGCTGACCGAGTAGCGATGGCTGCGCGGGTCCTGCACCGCCTCGACCAGCTTGGCGACGATATGCGGCGGGGTGGCGCTGTCCGGATTGCCCATGCCGAGATCGATGATGTCCTCACCGGCGGCCCGGGCCTTCGCCTTGGCCGAGTTCACCTCGGCAAAGACGTAGGGCGGCAGGCGGCGGATACGGTGGAATTCTTCGGTCATGACCGGTCTTTCAGCTCTTGTGGCGTGGCCGCCGGAACGCTCTCGTGGACGTCGGCGGGGTGAGTGGTCGGCTAGTCTAGCAGGGTAGCGGTGGCGTCGCGACCGAACGGGACGGCCCGTACATGCAACGCTGATGCGGGTACACCGGCGGCCTGTAGCGCCGCGGCCACCGTTTGCCCGCGTTTGAGGCCCAGCACCAGGGCCGCCTGCTGGCTCGCCGGGTCCTCGGCGATGGCCTCGCCATGCCCGACCACCTCGATCACCCGTCCCGCGCGACGCCGCGCCAACGCCCGCAGCCCGGTCGGCGCGTTGGCCGAGAGCCTGTCCTGGCCGGAGAGGAAGAACAGCGTCAGCCGGTCCGGCGAGATCACCGGTTCGACCGGCGCCGGCGGCGGCGCCGGGCGCGCAGCGGCAATGCCCACGAAATCGGGCGGTGGCGGCGGGGCGGCAGCCAGCGCGGGCGGCTCATGCGGTGCGGCTGCCGCCGCCGAGGGCGGTCCGTTCACACCCGTCGGCGCCGCGCCCGGCGCGACGGATTGCGCCGGC
>CAIVDX010000418.1 GCA_903904805.1 uncultured Rhodospirillales bacterium | reverse complement strand
TGCCGGCCTCGCCCAGCGCGTGTTCCACATGTGGCTCGACCAGGGGCCGATGCCCGATTGCCGCCTGCTCGCCGCCGGCCTGTCCAGCGGCCTCGGCCTCTACACCGCCCTGCGCTGCTTCTACGCCGGCGGCACCCTGGTGCTGTGCGCCCCCGCCGACCGCGCCGGCTTCATCACACGCTTCGGCGTCACCAGCATCACCGCCACCCCGTTCTCGCTGCGCCAGATGCTCGACGCCCTGCCCGCCGACCATCCCCCCTTTCCCACCCTGCGCAGCATCGAGACCGGCGGCGACCGCACCCCGCCCACCCTCTGGCGCGAGGCCGCCGCCCGCATCTGCCCCACCCTCATCAACGTGCTCGGCGCCACCGAAACCGGCCCGATCGCCGCGATGGCGATGGCCGAGGTCGGTGCCCGGATCGGCGCGGTCGGCCATGTGTTCGACGGCGTGCTGATCGAGGCGCTCGACGATGCGGGCGCGGTGCTGCCGCCCGGCCGCTTCGGCACGCTGCGCATCCGCGCGCCCGCGATGGTCACCCACTATGTCGGCGCCGATGAGCGCGCCGCCGCCAGCCTGCACGAGGGCTGGTTCTACCCCGGCGACACCGGCGCGGTGGAGCCCGACGGCCTGCTGCGACTGGCCGCCCGGGTCAGCGAGATGATCAATTGCGGCGGCGAGAAGATCGACCCGCTGGAGATCGAGGACACGCTGCGCGAGCTGCCCCTGGTGCGCGATGCCGCCGCCTTCGGCGTGCCCGACAATTTCGGCGTCATCCGCCTCTACGCCGCCATCACGGCCGCCACCCGGATCGACACCGCCGTGCTCCAGGCCTGGTGCGCCCGCACCCTGCCCGGCCGGACACCAAGCGTGATCCTCCAGGTGCCCAGACTGCCCCGCAACGAGAACGGCAAGATCATCAAGGACCTGCTCGTCACCTACGCGCTGCGCCAGGCCGACGGGCCAGCCGGCGGGCCAGCCGACGGGACCGCTGAAGGAATCGCCGGATGAACCTCACCAGCATCATCCGCCGCCGCGCCCGCACCCAGCCCGACGCGATCGCGCTGATCGCCGCCAACGGCCAGCCCATCAGCTACCGCGACTTCGACCGCCGCATCGACGCCAGCGCCGCCCATGCCGCCAGCCTCGGCATCCGGCCCGGCGACGTGGTCGGCTTCGATCTGCACACCACCACCGAGCTGATCTACGGCCTCGGGCTCGCCCGGCTCGGCGTGGTGACCGCGGACCAGCGCCTGCCGCCACACCTGCTCCGCCTCCGCCTCACCGCCGACGCGCCCCCAGATGCCCCAACAGACGCCGCCACCCTCCAGTTCGACCCCGCCTGGACCAGCCTCCCCACCACCGGCCCCACCTTGGGCGACATCATCGCCCCCCACGCCGCGCCCGAGGCGATCTGCCGGATCTTCGCCTCCTCCGGCACCACCGGACAGCCGAAATTCATCCCGCTGAGCCATGAGCTTCAGGTCCGGCGGGTCCTCTCCCACTGGCTCGACCAGGCCCCGGAGGGCGGGCGCCGCTGGATTCTGACCAGCTTCGGCACCACCCTCGGCTTCGGCGCCGCTGTCCGCACCTGGTTCGAGGGCGGCTGCGTCGTCCGCGCCGACCCCGCCCGCGCCGCCGACATCATCCCCACCCATCGCGTGAGCGCGATCACCGCCTCGCCGACCGCCCTCGCCGATCTGCTCGAGCGCCTCCCGGCCCATGCCGGCCCCTTCCCAACTCTGCGCGGCATCGAGGCCGGCGGCCATCGCATCTCGCCCGCCCTCCACCATGCCGTGCGCACCCGCCTGGGCGGCCAGCTGATCAGCCATCTCGGCGCCACCGAGGTCGGCCGCATCGCCTCCGCGCCGCTGGAGCAGATCCACGCCCGCCCCGGTGCTGCCGGCCATCTGCTGCCCGGCGTGGTGATGCAGAGCGTTGACGCGCAGGACCGGCCCCTGCCGCCCGGTGAAGCGGGCATCCTGCGCGTGCGCACCAACGCCATGGTTCAGGGCTATCTCGGCGCCGATGCCGCCACCGGCAGCGCCTTTCGCGACGGCTGGTTCTATCCCGGCGACACCGGCCACATCGCCCCGGACGGCATGGTGATCCTGGGCGGCCGCGTCAGCGAACTCATCAATTGCGGCGGCGACAAGATCGACCCGGTGATCCTCGAGGCCGCCCTCTGCCGCCTGCCCCAGGTGACCGACGCCGCCGCCTTCGGCGTGCCCGACGCGCACGGCATCACCCGGCTCTGGGCCGCGATCACCGCCACCACCACCATCGACCAATCCACCCTGGCCGCCTGCTGCGCCCAGGCGTTGCCCGGTCTGCGCCCGCGCGCCATCCTCCAGGTGCCGCGCATGCCACGCAACGACAACGGCAAGATCATCAAGGCGCTGCTGGTCGAGTACGCGCAGAAAATCCAGACGGACCCGCGATGAACATCACCGAACCCATCCGCCGCCGCGCCCGCACCCGGCCGCGCGACATCGCCATCATCGGCCCCGATGGCCGCGCCATCAGCTATGCCGGCCTCGAGGCCCGCATCAACTCCGCCGCCTCCGAGGCCCGTGCCTTCGGTCTGCGCCCCGGCGATCTCGTCCGCTTCGACCTGCCCGGCGTGAGCCAGTTCATCTTCGCCCTCGGCCTCGCGCGCCTCGGCGTCGCCACCGCCCCCTCCGACCTGCCCCAGGAGTCGCGAATCGGCGCGCGCATCACCATCACCAATGGCCCCGCCGAGGGCCCCAACGAACTGCCATTCGACCCCGCCTGGAACGAACAGGCCGCCCCCGAGATGACGCACCAGCCCAGCAGCACGACAACGCTGCGGGTGTTCTCCTCCTCCGGCACCACCGGCCGGCCGAAATACATCCCCTGGACCCACGCTTTGCTCAGCCAGCTGGTGCACAGAATGTGGCTCGACCAGGGCGCCACCCAAGGCACGCTGCTCATCGCCATCCCGCTCGACGGCATCTCCGGCATGGCCGCCGCCCTGCGCTGCCTCTATGACGGCGCGTGCCTGCTGATCACCGATCTCGCCCACGCCGCCGCGGCGATCCGCGAGCACCAGGTGGGCAGCCTGGTCGCCTCCCCCTTCGCGCTGCGCCAGCTGCTCGACACCCTGCCCCAGGGCGCCCCACCCTTCCCCACCATGCGCGCCATCGAAGCCTCCGGCGCGCGCATCCCCCCCGCGCTCGCCGAGCAGAGTCACTGCCGCCTCGGCGGCACCCTGCGCAGCCATTACGGCGCCACCGAAATGGGCCGGGTCGCCTCCGCGCCAACAGCCGAACTCGCCCAGCGCTCGGGTGCTGCCGGCTACCTCCTCCCCGGCGTCACGCTGCAAACCGTCGACGCCACCGACACCCCCCTGCCCGCCGGCACCCCAGGCATCATCCGCATGCGCGCCGAGCTGATGGTCCCTGGATATCTCGGCGCCACCCAGGCCGACAGCGCCACACTCCGCGACGGCTGGTTCTACCCCGGCGACATCGGCCATCTCGAGCGCGACGGCATGCTGATCCTGCAAGGCCGCGCCAGCGACCTCATCAATGTCGGCGGCGTGAAGATCAACCCGACCGACATCGAGGACGCCCTGCTCACCCTGCGCGGCGTCACCGACGCCGCCGCCTTCGGCGTCCCCGACCAGCTCGGCCTCACCCAACTCTGGGCCGCCATCTCAGCCACCCGCGTCGTGCCCACCGAGGAACTCAACGCCCTCTTCGCCCAACGCCTCGCCGGCCCCACCACCCCCCGCCACATCCTGCAGGTCCCCCACATGCCCCGCACCGCCAACG
>CAIVDX010000417.1 GCA_903904805.1 uncultured Rhodospirillales bacterium | reverse complement strand
TGCTAGCTTCGCTTCGGTGACGCGAACAGGACCTTGCCGGGATTCAACCGCCCGGCAGGGTCCAGCGCCGATTTGAGCAGGTGCTGGAGTGCCTTCTCGGGGGCCGATTTGTAGGTCTCCAGTTCACCGGTGCGATACTGGCCGATGCCATGCTCGGCGGAAATGGACCCGCCGAAGCCCGCCACGATCTCATGCACCGTGTGGTTCACCGCGTGCGGTTCCATGGCAGGCGGTATCACCACATTGAAATGGATATTGCCGTCGCCGACATGGCCGAAGGCATTCACCCATGCCCCCTCATGCGCCGCCGCAACCGCGGCCGCCGCTGCCTCCAGAAAGGCTGGAATATCGGCCACCGGCACGCTCACATCATGCTTCACCGAGGGGCCCGCCGCCTTCTCCGCATCGGTGATGTGCTCGCGCAACGACCACAGATCGTTCGCCTGGCTTTCCGACTCCGCCAGCACCCCGTCGGTCGCCTCCTCCGCCTCCAGCGCCGCGCCCAGCACCTCCTCCACCGCGTCGCGCAGGCCGGCCAACGAGCTCGATGCCTCGATCAGCACAAACCAGGGTGCGGCCGCCAGCGGGCTGGCGCGGCCAATATGGTCGGCCACAATGGCGAGCGACTTGCCGGAGATCAGCTCGAACGCGGTGATGCAATCGCCTAAGGACACCCGCGCCCGCGCCAGCAGCGCCAAGGCGGCCGCCGGATCGGCCACCGCCAGCAGCGCGGTCACACGCTGCGTCGGCTTCGGTACCAGCCGCAGCACGGCCGCCGTCACGATGCCGAGCGTGCCTTCCGAGCCGATGAAGATCTGCTTCCAGTCATAGCCGGCATTGTCCTTGTGCAGCCGGCGCAGCCCGTCCACCACCGACCCATCCGCCAGCACCACCTCCAGCCCCAGCACCGATTGTCGGGTCATGCCGTAGCGCAGCACATTCACCCCGCCGGCATTGGTGGAGATCACGCCCCCCACCCGCGCGGAGCCCTGCGCGCCGAAGCTGATCGGCAGCAGAAGCCCGGCGTCGGTGGCCGCCAACTGCGCTTCCTGCAGCACCACCCCGGCCTCGACGAGCATCGTCAGCCCGACAGCATCCACATCGCGGATCCTGTTCAGCCGTGCCAATGAAAGAACCACCTGCGGCGCATCGCCCAGCGGCACGCCGCCACCGGCGAGCCCGGTATTGCCCCCCTGCGGCACGATCGCCACGCGCGCCGCCGCACAGGCCCGCACCACGGCGGAAACCTCGGCCGTATTGGCCGGCCGCACCGCGCAGATCGCCGGCGCGCCGAACATCCGCCGCCAGTCATTCACGTAGGGCTCGATGTCGTGCGCCGCGGTGATCACCTGCGCCTCGCCCACAATGCCTGCGAGTGTGGCGAGCAACTCCGAGTGGTCCATGCTCTATCCCAATCCCGGCTCGGGCTCCGCGTGGTCACGCAGATCCTCAAGCGAACAAAATTCCAGCGCCCCCTGATGGGTGGCATTCAGCACCACATTCGGTGCGAACCCGGCCCGCCGCGCCTGCTCCCAGCGCGGCGCGCACAGGCACCAGCGATCGCCCGGCTTCAGTCCGGCGAAACCAAACTGCGGCGCTGGCGTCGCCAGGTCATTCCCGACCGACGCCGAATATTCCAAAAACGCCGCCGACATCACCGCGCACACGGTATGGCTGCCAATATCCGCCGGCGCGGTATCGCAACACCCGTTACGGAAAAACCCCGTCACCGGATTCACCGAGCAGGGCCGCAGCGGCCCGCCCAGCACATTCAGCGACGGCCGACGCCCGCCGCCACCGCCGGCGTCATCAAACGGGGTCATTCGTCCTCTCCCGACGCGGAGCGTCAATCATCTTGGTCTGTGCGCCGGACGAGAACCTCGCGCTTGCCGACATGGTTCGCCGAGCTCACCACGCCCTCTTTCTCCATCTGCTCGATCAGCTTCGCCGCCTTGTTGTAGCCGATGTTCAGATGCCGCTGGACAAAGCTGGTGCTCGCCTTGCCCTCACGCGCCACCAGCGCCACCGCCTGGTCATACAAAGTGCCATCCAGCCCGCCGATCGTCGCCGGAAGATTGCCACCCCCCCCGGATTCCTCTTCCTCCGCCTCGGTGACTTCTTCAACATAGGCCGGCTCGCCCTGCTCGCGCAGGAACGCCACGATGTCCTCCACCTCACGATCGGCCACGAAGGGCCCATGCACGCGGGTGATGCGCCCACCGCCCACCATGTAAAGCAGGTCGCCCTGACCCAGCAGCTGCTCCGCCCCCTGCTCGCCCAGGATGGTGCGGCTGTCGAACTTGCTGATCACCTGGAAGCTGATGCGGGTCGGGAAGTTCGCCTTGATGGTGCCGGTGATCACGTCAACCGAGGGCCGCTGGGTGGCCATCACCACGTGAATGCCCGCCGCGCGTGCCATCTGCGCCAGGCGCTGCACCGCCACCTCGATCTCCTTGCCGGCGACCATCATCAGATCAGCCATCTCGTCGATGATCACCACGATGAAGGGCAACTTCTCGAGCGCCAGAGGCTGCTCCTCATGCACCGGCCGACCGGTCTCGGCATCGAACCCGGTCTGCACTCGCCGGCTGATCACCTCACCCTTCGCCCGCGCATCGGCCACGCGATCGTTGTAGCCGCCGATATTGCGCACCCCGAGCTGGCTCATCGCACGATAGCGGCGCTCCATCTCCCGCACTGTCCATTTCAGCGCCACCACGGCCTTTTTCGGCTCGGTGACGACCGGCGCCATCAGATGCGGAATGCCCTCATACACCGAGAGCTCCAGCATCTTCGGATCGATCAGGATCAGCCGACACTCATCCGGGCTGAGGCGATACAGCAGCGACAGGATCATCGCGTTCACGCCGACCGATTTGCCCGAGCCGGTGGTGCCGGCGATCAGCAGATGCGGCATCCGCGCCAGATCGGCCACCACAGGCTCGCCCGAAATGTCCTTGCCCAGCGCCAGCACCAAACGCGACGGGTTCTCCGCCCACGCCTTGCTGCCCAACAGTTCCGACAGATACACCGTCTCTCGCCGCGCATTCGGCACCTCGATGCCGATGGCATTGCGCCCCGGCACCGTGGCGATGCGCACCGCCAGCACCGACAGGCTGCGCGCGATGTCGTCCGCCAGCCCGATCACCCGTGCGGAGCGAATGCCCGGCGCCGGCTCCAGCTCATACAATGTCACCACCGGACCCGGCCGGATCTCCCGGATCACGCCTTCGACGCCGTAATCCGACAGCACCGTCTCCAGCAGCCGCGCGTTATTCTGCAGCCCCTCCGCGGAGGGGCCGGTGGCGGCGCGCTCCGGTGCGGGCTTGAGCAGATCCAGCCCCGGCATGCGCCAGCCGGTCGGCTCCAGATCGAGCATCGTCTGCTGCGGCGCCGGACGCACCGGTGCCGCACGCGGCGTGATCGCCCGCACCGGCTTCAACCGGCCCCCGCTCGTCAGCACCGGCTCCGGGGCGACGCTGGGCTCGGCCGGCACGTCGTCCTCATAGGCAGGCACCGCCGACCGACCGACCGAGGGCTCTGCCCGTGACGACACCATCGGCTTCAGGCCCTGCGGGATCGGCGGCATCGGCGGGGTGCGCCGCGCCAGCAGCGGATCAGGCCGCAGCCGCACCCACAGCCCACGCCACCAGCCGGTGGGTGGCGCGATCGGCAAATCATCGACCTCCGGCGTCGGCGCGATCGGTCGGAACAGCCAGCCCGGCAGTTGCCGCGCCGCCCCCGCACCGCGCCGCCCGGCCCCCATCCCGCGTGCCCCGAAGCGCAGGGCGAACGCCCAGTCGCGCACCGACAGACCCAACGCGAGCAAACTGAGGGAAACTGCCGCCGCCACGAGCGCGATGGTCGCCGCCAGCCCGCCCGGTTGCGCGCCCATCCGCTCACCCAGCCCCACCGCCCAAGGCCCGACCAGCAGGCCAGACGCCCCACCCAGCCCCGCCCGTGTCGGCCAAACCGCCGGACCATGCGTGGGGATCATCCCAAGCACGCCACCCAGCAGCGGCAGCGCCACCAGCAGCGCCAGCATCCGCACCGGCAGATTGAGCTTCCGATGCGCCACCGCCCGGCCGCCCCATGCCACCAGCGCCAGTGCCGGCAACAGCCCTGCCAGCCCGAATCCCTGCAGTAAAATATCCGCGATCGCCGCGCCCAGCGGACCCGCCGGATTATGCGTCGGCCCCGCGCTCGCCGTGTTCAAGGAGGGATCGGACGGATCATACCCGATCAACGACAGCACCACATACGCGCCGCCCAGCGCCAGCACACTGCCCAGCAGCAGCCCGGCACGCCGCCGCAGCCCATCCATCGTGGCCTGCGAGACAAATCGACGCCGCGCCGCTGTGCCTGACATCAGGTCGCTCTCCCCAACCGGAGCCATCCTAGCACGAAGCCGCCGCGGACATCCCCAAACCGAATTACTCCGCCATGTGACATCCGCTTCGCAAGTCCGCCAGGCGCCTCGCAAGTCCGGCAGGCCAGCCCCCTGGCCTTCCCACGCCGGATTGCCGTAGAAATCGCCCATGCCCCGTGGTGACCTCTTCCCCGATATCGGCCCGTTCGAGACCGGCTATCTGCCGCTGTCCGACGAGCACGTGATGTATTGGGAACAGGTCGGCAACCCCAATGGCCGTGCCGCGCTGTTCCTCCATGGCGGCCCCGGTGCGGGCGCCGGCTCCGTCCATCGCCGCTTCTTCGACCCCAGCTTCTGGCGCGTGGTGATCTTCGACCAGCGCGGCGCCGGCCGCTCCCGCCCGCTCGGCTCGCTCAACAACAACACCACCCCACACCTGGTCGACGACATCGAGGCCCTGCGTCGCCATCTCGGCATCGAACAATGGCTCCTCTTCGGTGGCAGCTGGGGCTCCACCCTCGCGCTGGCCTACGCCCAGGCCCACCCAACCCGCGTCATTGGCTGCGTCCTGCGCGGCGTCTTCCTCGGCCGCACCGCCGAGGTCGAATGGTTCATGCACGGCCTCGCCCGCATCTTCCCCGATGCCCACGCTGCCTTCGCCGGTCACCTCCCGCCCGAGGAACGTGCCGACCTCCTCGGCGCCTATTTCCG
>CAIVDX010000416.1 GCA_903904805.1 uncultured Rhodospirillales bacterium | reverse complement strand
CTCCAGCGCTCGATCAGCGGTACCAGCCGCAGATCCGGCACCACCAGCCCATTCGCTATACCCACCGATTGCACCATCTGTTCGATCGCCCCCACCACTCTGGGCAACTGCTTCAGCAACACCCGCTGCAGTTTCTTCGCCTTGGCCTCGCGCTTCTCCTTCAGCTCCTCGCGCAATTTCAGCGCCGAGCTTCGCGGCAAACTCCGGTGTGTCTTCAGAATCCTGCGCTGCACATCCAGGTCGCGCACCTGCCCCGCAGCTCGTCTTAAACTCCGCAGCCGACGCCGCAACTCATCGCCTTCGGCAGACTCGGCCGGCAACGCCGCCAACTGCTCCAGCAGCTCGATCTGAGACTCAAGCCGCCGCACCAGCGACCGCACATGATGCACCGCTCCCCGGCGCGGCCGGGCCAGCGCCACGGTCATCGCCGCCTCCAGCGCCGTCGCGTGCTCGCGCAGCACCTCTACCGGATGCACCGATTTACCAGCCATCATGCGCCTCATTCCGACAACAGCCGGGTGCCCCATTCATGACGGCTTCATCGTCATGGGTGGGATCAACAGGCGTTAACTGTGCCCCAGAATAGGATGCGGCTCATACGGCTCTTCCAGCCGCTTGACCTCATCCTCAGTCAGCTTCAGCGTCAACGCCCCCAGCGCATCCTCCAGCTGATACGGCTTCGACGCCCCAATAATAGGCGCACTCACCACTGGCTTCGACGTGATCCACGCCAACGCCACCTGCGCATTGGTCACGCCACGCTGCTGGGCAATCTCGGTCACCCGGTCCACCACCGTAAAGTCCGACTCGCGATAGTAAAGCTTGTGCGCAAAGTCGTCGGTCCGTGCCCGCGCCGTCTCGCTCTTGCCATCCCCACGCTTACGGGTTCCGGTCACAAACCCCCGCGCCAGCGGGCTCCAGGGAATGCATCCGATCTTCTGGTCCAGGCACAGCGGAATCACCTCCCGCTCTTCCTCGCGATAAACCAGGTTGTAGTGATTCTGCATCGTGACAAACTTCGCGAGACCAGCCGCCTTCTGATACTCCAGCATCTTCGCGAACTGCCACGCATACATGCTCGACGCCCCGATATACAGTGCCTTACCCGCCTTCACCACCGCGTCCAGCGCGTCGCAGGTCTCTTCGATCGGCGTGTTGTAGTCGAACCGGTGGATCTGATACAGGGCCACATAAACCATGCCCAGCCGCTTCAGACTGGCATCGATCCCGGCCATGATGTGCTTGCGCGAAAGCCCGCGATCGTTCTGCCCATCGCTCATCGGGTTGAAGACCTTGGTCGCGATCACCAGCTCATCGCGCCGCGGCTGAAACTCACGCAGCAGCTTGCCGGTCAGCACCTCGCTCTCGCCCAGCGAGTACACATCCGCCGTATCAAAGAAGTTGATCCCGGCCTCGACGGCCCGTCGGACCAGCGGCCGCGACTCATCTTCTTCCAGAATCCACTCCCGCCACTTCTTCGACCCATACGTCATCATCCCCAGGCAAAGCGGGGAGACACGCACACCAGTATGTCCAAGGCTTTTAAAGTCCATGCCCCATTTGACGCCACAACATCACGCAGCGTTCCACGAATCTTCGTCCCAGCTGAATTTCTCTTGCGCCCCAAAGCCTGTCATCTCGACCGAAGCATCGCGCACTTCGCGATGCGCAGCGGAGAGACCCCTGTATTGGCACTTGCTGTTGCGGTTGTCTTTCTTTCTGTCATTCCCACAGG
>CAIVDX010000415.1 GCA_903904805.1 uncultured Rhodospirillales bacterium | reverse complement strand
TGGGAAAACGCCGCGATGATCGACCTGCTGGGCTACCACAACCTGCTCGGCGACCGACCCTTCGCGCCGAACCAGGAGATGCTCGCGCGCGTGCGCTTCCTGGATCCGGCCTGGAACCATATCCCGAGCATCAGCGATGGCGGCAATCCGATCATCCGCCACTTCGCCGGCATGCCAGGCGCGGTGCGCCGGAGCGAGATGCCACGTTACGCCGCACAGGCCTGCGTCAACCGCCTCGCCGACATGATCATGCCGCCCGCAGCGCCCGCCCCGGCGGCCCCAAACCCCCGTCTGGCGGACATCGAGCAGATGCACGCGGCGATGCTCGCATCCACATCATGGCGGATTACCGCGCCGTTGCGTGCCCTCTCGCGCCTGCTGCGTGGGTAAGCCGCGGCCCCCCCCAGGCCTGCAGCCCCTGACCTGCCGCCCCTGACCTGCCGCCCCTGACCTGCCGCCCCTGGCGCTCGCGGCTGATTTCTGCAAACTCGCGCCATGTCCCTGCTCAAGATCGCCCGCATGGGCCACCCCGTGTTGCTGGGTCGCGCCGACCCGGTTGCCGATCCCGAGGCGCCCGAGATTCGTCGCCTGGTCGCCGACATGATCGAGACCATGCTCGATGCCGGCGGAGTTGGCCTGGCCGCCCCGCAAGTGCATGTGCCGCTGCGTCTGTTCGTGTTTCATCTGCCGCCAGGCCGCGGTGCGGAGGGGCTGACCATCGCGCCCACCGCGGTGATCAATCCGAAGATCGTGCCGGACGGCGAGGCGATGGAGCTCGGCTGGGAAGGCTGCCTGTCGATCCCCGGTCTGCGCGGGGCGGTGCCGCGGCATGCCAAGGTGGGGTATGGCGGCGTCGATGCGCGCGGCGAGCCCATCAAGGCGTTCGCCGAGGGGTTTCACGCCCGCATCCTGCAGCATGAAAATGATCATCTGAACGGGGTTCTCTACCCGATGCGGGTCAGCGATTTCCGCCTATTTGGGTTTGATGAGGAGTTGGCGCGCCGCCAGGCTCCCACAGCTGAGTCGGACACCGGGGAGCCACGCTGATGCGAGCCATCGAACGCAGCGACGCGCGCGACGCGGCACTGACCGCCGCGCTGGAATTCATCCCCCGCGCGGGCTGGACCATCCGCGCGATGAAGCTCGCCGGCGTGGAGGATGCCGACCTGCTGTTCCCCGGCGGCGGCGGCGAGATGATTGAGGCCTGGCTGGATCTGGCGGACCGCCGGATGGAGGCGGCCGCCGCAGCGATGGACATGAGCGGCCTCGGCCTCTCCGGACGCGTGCGCGCTGTGCTGGCGCTGCGCTTCGAGCAGGCCCGCCCGGTGCGCGAGGCGGTGCGGCGGGCGGCGGGCTGGCTGATCCTGCCAGGCAATGGCCGCGTGGCTGCCCGCGCGACCGCCCGCACCGTGGACGCGATCTGGCACGCCGCCGGCGACCGCTCGGCCGATACCAGCTGGTACACCAAACGCGCCATTCTGGCGGCGATCTACAGCGCGACGCTGCTGACCTGGCTGCGCGACCCGACCGACGATGACAGCATCACCCTCGCCTTCCTCGATCGCCGGCTGGCGGGTTTGGCGCGATTCGGCCGGCTGACAGCACGGTTCAAGCCGCCCCGAGCCGCCTGACGCAGCCGTGACGCCGCAGCAATGTCAAACTCTACAAATACCGACACCAGGTGCTGTTGACGGCGGGGCGTTTGCGCGCGCTAGGCTGATGGCTGAGCCGTCAAAGCGATCGGCCGGCAGTCAACCCGGTTGGGGAGGGGAGAGATCATGAGCGGCACCACCCTGACGGGGTCAAACGGTATCAATGGGGCCAGCCTTGTTGGTGGCTCCGGCACCGGCGGCGGCGCGGCAAGCCAGACCTTGAGCGGTGTTGTTCTCACCAGCACCTCCGCCCTCAGCAGCTATGTCGGCTCCTATCAGGATTATTATTTCGGTCTGACAGACGGTGGCGGAGCCGGCGGCAGCGGCGGTAGCGGCGCCGTCGGCGCGGTCGGGGCCGGCACCACGGTCACCACGCCGAGTGCAGAAACCATCACCTGGACAAACGGTGGAAGCGGCGGCAACGGTGGTGCCGGGGGCAACGGCGGTGCGGCCAGCGGTGCCATCAGTAACGATACGATTGGCAACAGCGCCCTCACGCTGGGCCTTGAGCTCAATATCACCTCAAGCGGCGGCGCTGGCAGCTATGGCGGTGGCGGCGGCGTCGGTGGCACCACAGGATACAGCTTCAACGGCGGCGGCTCGCCACCGATCAGCGAAACCGGTGCTGCCGGTGGCAACGGCGGCAGCGCGGGCGCCAACGGGAATGGGGCGGCGGCGGCGGCGGCGATCACCGGCGATTCGCTGATCACCGGCTTCACAATGGCACTCACCAGCGATGCCTATGGTGGCTTCGGCGGCAGCGCCTATGGCTATGGCAGCGGCGCCAATGGGGGTGGCGGCCAACTCGGCGGCGTCGGGGGCAGCGGCGAAGTGGGCGGGAGCGGCGGCAATGCGACCGCTTCGATCAGCAACAACGCGCTGACAGCGTCGGCAGAGATGCTGATCAGCGAGGACGCCCAGGGCGGCGCCGGCGGCGCGGGGTCAAGCCCGGGCGTGGGCGGCAGCGGCGGTCCCTATGGCGGCACGCCTGGCAACAGCGGCGCTGCGGGAAGCGGCGGGATATCGGGCAACGCGACCGCCAGCTTCGACAGCAATCTGATCAATTTCAATTACGGGACCACCGGCGGCCCCTATAGTGGGCTGTTCGACATCTCGCTGCAGGCCACCTTCTACAAGGGCGCGATCGGCGGGGAGGACCTCGCCACATTCAGCTACACTGACAGCGGCGCCGGCGCGCTGGGGATCGCCGGCACCGCGCTGATCGACATGGAGAACAACCACCTCACCCTCGGCAACGGTGCCTTTCCCGGCACTTCGGACACGCTGGAGCTGGATCTCACCATCCTCGGCGTGGCTGACCAGCCCTATGGCATCAACGCGGGTGAGACGACGGCTGTCGCTGCGCTGAACGGCGGTGCCGGCGGCAATCTGATCTTCAGCGGCAACACGCTGCAGGGGGCCGGCAATTCCGAGCTGAATCTGAATTTCGCCGGGGTTGGCGGCGGCACGGTGGACACCAACGCCAACACATTGTCGATCGCCGGCTCGGCCGGCAATGTGATGACCGGGTTCAGCACGTTCGATCTGGCAAAGAACATGAGCTTCGTGGTCGGCACCGGCAACTATACGGTGGCCGTCAACACCGACCCAGACACCATCATCTTCACGCCGAATTCCGGCAGCGTGACGATCACCGGGGCGCGAACCAGTTCGGATTTCATCCTGAATTTCCAAGGATTCTCGTCGCTCACGCAGCAGCAGGTGATCAACGCCACCAGCTATAATGCGGGCACCGGCAACACCACCATCACGCTGCCCGGCGCCAGCGGGTCTCTGGTGCTGAGCGGCTATTCCGGCGGTGTCACGACCTCCGACATCACGCTTGGCGCACCGGCCTGCTACGCCGCCGGCTCCCGCATCGCCACCACACGCGGCCAGGTGGCGGTGGAGGATCTGCGAGTTGGCGAACTGATCCTGACGCATGAGGCCTCGCCGATGCCCCTGCGTTGGCTCGGCTACCGCCATGTCGATTGCCGCCGCCACCCCGACCCGCTGAGCGTGCTGCCGATCCGCATCGCCGCCGGCGCGTTCGGCGCAGGGCTGCCGGCGCGCGATCTGACGGTCTCGCCAGATCATGCGATCTTTGTCGATGGCGTGCTGATCCAGGCGAAATCGCTGCTCGATGGCCGGGCAGTGGCGCGGATGCTGGTCGAGCAGGTCACCTATTTCCATGTCGAGCTGGACCGCCATGCGGTGATCCTCGCCGAGGGTCTGCCGGCCGAGAGCTATCTCGACAGCGGCAACCGCGCGAGTTTCGCCAATGGCGGCGACGTGGTTGATCTGCACCCGACCTGGTCATCCGACGCATTGCTCTGGGAGGCACAGGGGGCGGCCCCGCTGTGCCTGTCTGGGCCGGTGCTGGACAGGGTGCGCGCCCGGCTACAGCTGTTTCGCCACGCGGCTTGACGATTCACCCGCGAATATAACCTACTGCTGGAAAGAACGCAGGCCGTAACGCCGCCCATGTCGGGCGCGACGACATGGGGGACGGGTTTTGAGCGGAACGACGATGAATGGCGCCGCTGGCGCTTTTGGCGGCAACAGCACCGGCAACGCGGCCGGCGGCAATGGTGGGGTCGGCGCGGGCGTCAGCCAGACCATCACGGGCCAGACCTTCAGCGGCTCCTTCGTCACCATCCAGCCAACCGACAATGGCGGCGCAGGCGGCAGTGGCGGGGCCGGGAGCGATGGTGACGCGGCACATACTCGGTCAGTTACAATCCCGGTCTGGTCAGCTACCTCTGGACCAATGCCGGTAGCGGCACCGCTGGCGGCATCGCCGGCAGTGGCGGCGCGGCGATCACCAGCGTCTCGACCAACACCATCGGGTCCGGGCTCACCAACGTGGGTGGCTCGGAGGCGATCTACGCCAACGCGACGGGCGGCTTGGGCGGCACTGGCGGGATGGGCGGCAACGGAGGTGCCACCGGTACTACCTCCACTGGACCCGGTTTCCAGCAGCAGGGTGGCAATGGCGGCAATGGCGGCCCCTCCGGCAACGGCGGCGCCGGCGGCAACGCGATCAGCACGATCGCCAACAATGTGGTGTATGGCGGCGGCGCCATTATCCT
>CAIVDX010000414.1 GCA_903904805.1 uncultured Rhodospirillales bacterium | reverse complement strand
CCAAGCTACCCGCGATCATCGACACCGATCCCGGGCTCGGCGAAGGCCCGCAGACCGTGTTCGATTCGTCCGCGATCCTACTCTATCTCGCCGACAAAACCGGTAAATTCCTCGGCGGTGAAACGCATCGCGGCGAAATGCTCTCCTGGCTGTTCTTCATCTCCAGCGGCCTCGGCCCCTATTCCGGCCAGGCGGTGCATTTCCAGCGTGCCGCGCCTGAAAAACTGCCCTACGCGATCAACCGCTACAAGCGCGAAGCCGAGCGCCACTACGCGATTCTGGACCAGCGCATCACCGGCCGCGATTGGTTTATCGGTGATGAGATGAGCATCGTTGATATTTCCGCCTGGGGTTGGCTCACCCGTGCTGAAGTGGTGATCGGCGATGATATCTGGGCGAAATTTCCCGAACTCGCTCGCTGGTTCAAGGTGATCAACGCGCGTCCGTCAGCAGAGAAGGTGCGGGAACTTGTCGCTGCCGCACAGTTCAAGCGTGATCTGGACGAGCAGGCAAAACGGGCGCTCTATCCGCAGAATTACTAAGGGAAAGACGGTTCTTTTTTCAAAAAGGAGCTTTCGTCCTGCCTAAGTGCAGGCAAATCGCCCGCCCGGTTGCGCCACCTGCGCCATCGATTCCAAAACCCGCGTGAGGTCATCAAACAAGCGCGTGATATCCGTCTCAGACAACGCGGCATTGTCGAGCGCGCGAAGCCAGCTGGTGAAACCGCCGGTGCCGGCATCGATCCGTGCTTGAACGAACGCAGCCAGCTCCCGCGCGTTGGATTTTTCGTAGTGTGGGTAGAGATAGTCGAGCAGATCAGCTTCCAGCGCAGCCGAGGTGATCGCCTGCGCGAAGCCCACGCCGCAGCCGCAGCCCGGTGGATGAATGCCGGCGGCGAGCGCGTCGCGGAACAGATCCGCGAGCGCTGCGCCCCGATCGCTATTCGGCAGCGGCACGGTGCGCGCGACGCTGTGCCGTCGCGGCCTCGTTGACGCTGCCATCATCGTTCAGCACCACGCCATACTCCTCCAGCGCCGCCTTGGCGGACACGTAGCCTTCCGCCACGTCGGCGGCCACCTTCTCGGCCGGCCGCAGCCGCGGATCGGCGAAACCGCCACCACCACCCGAGCGCAGCATGAACGCGTCGCCCGGGCGCAGGCGCTGGCTGATCGCCTTGCCGTTCGCCATATCCTTGTCCCATTCGGTGCCACGGCGAATACCAACCTCGTTGCCCATGCCGTCATGCCCGCCCTGCAGACCCCAGGGGCGGCAATGCACGCGATCGACATAGGTATCGACGGTCACCGGCGAGAGCGCCTGCACCACCACCTCGGCGCCCAGGCCGCCGCGATATTGACCGGCGCCGCCTGAATCCTGGCGCAGCGCATAACGCTCGACCAGCACCGGATATTTCGCCTCCATCTGCTCCGACGGGCCGTTATGCGTGTCGCCGTCATTGATGCAGACGGTGACGGAGATTCCGTCCTCGCTGGATTTGCCGCCCCAGCCGCCGCCGATCGGGCCGGTGGAGCCGATGAAGAAACGACCATCGGCGGGATGGATGCCGTGCATGGTGCCAACACACAAATCGGCGTGGTGGCCAGCGATCACGCGATTTGGAATCGCCGGTTCCAGCGCCTTGAAGATGGTATCCACCACCGTCATCGGGAACGTCATCCACCAGCGCATCGGCGCCGGGCGCTCCGCACTGATCACGCGGCCGGGCGGCATGATCACTTTCAGATTGCGAAACGCCCCGTCATTGACAGGATAGTCCGTCGGTGTGGTCAGGCATTTGAAGGCCACCTGCGCGCAGGCGAAGCCGGTGGTGATCCCGGAATTGTAGAAGCCGCGCACCTGGCGGGCGACGTCAGACAGATCCACCGTCATCTGATCGCCACGCACCTCAACCTTCACCTTGATCAGCACGCGCTCGCCAATATCGATGCCGTCGTCATCCATATAGCTCTCGGCTTCATAGATGCCATCTGGGATGGTCAGCGTGTTGGCGCGGGCAACAGCCTCCGTGTGATCCATGATGACCGCGATCGCCGCCTTCACGTCATCCGCGCCATAGCGCCGAACCAACTCACTGAAGCGGCGCTCGCCGGTGGTGACAGCGGTGACCTGCGCCCGCAGATCGCCCATCGCCCGGCTGGGCAGACGCACATTCATTGAGATGATGTCGACCAGATCCTGATTCACCAGGGTGCCGCGGCGATATTTCACGATCGGGATCTGGATGCCTTCCTGGAAGATGTCCGTGGTGCGCCCACCCATCGAGCCGCCGACATCCTGCCAATGCGCCATGCAGCAGGAAAAGGCGATGATCTCGCCTTCATGAAACACCGGCTGGGTGAAGGTGAAGTGATTCAGATGGCTGCCGGTGGTGTAGGCATCGTTGGTGACGAGGATGTCGCCCTCATGGATATTCTCCATGCCGAAATGCCGGATCTTCGCCTTCACCGTTTCCGACATGCCACGGATGAACATCGGCAAACCCAGACCGATGGAGATCGTCTCACCCGTCGCGGTGAACAGGCCAACCGTGAAATCCAGCGCCTCATAGATGATGAGGTTGTATGCCGTGCGCATCAGGTTGGTCTTCATCTCCTCGGTCACCGCAAAAAGGCCGTTGCGGATGATCTCCACGATGACGGGATCAACCGTCTGCTCTTGGTTGTTTGTTATCACAGAATTCATGTGCGATCGCTCCCGATGGAAATCTGCAGGTTGCCGAACGGATCAACAACAAAGGCATCGCCAGGCTGAACCACGGTGGTGGACGCGTGCTCCTCGACCAGCGCCGGGCCCGTTATCACATTGCCGCTCTTGAGCAGTGCGCGTTTGTAGACCGGTGTGGACACATAGTCGCCTGCGCTGCGGAAATACACCGGCTTGTG
>CAIVDX010000413.1 GCA_903904805.1 uncultured Rhodospirillales bacterium | reverse complement strand
GACACCCATGCCGGCATCGGCCGCTATGATCTCACCGCCGACCCGGCCCAGCGCACCGGCGAATGGCAGCAGGGCATCGCCCGCCTGCTCGACGACCCGCCACCGCCGCTGCTGGATTATGTCGGCCTGGTCAGGCAGCTCGGCCTTTACCCCGGCTCGCCGGCGTTGATCCGCGCGCTGCTGCGGCCGCAGGACCGCCTCGCCTGCTGCGAACTGCATCCGGAGGACGCCGCCACGCTGCGCGCCCATGTCGGCCATGATCCGCAGATCGCCGTGCATCACCGCGATGGCTGGGACGCCATCCGCGCCCTGCTGCCGCCGCCTGGCCTGATGCGGGGCCTCAAGCGGGGCCTGATCCTGATCGATCCGCCCTTCGAGGAGCGCGACGACCACGCCCGAATCGTCGCCGCCATCCGCACCGCGCGCACCCGCTTCCCCGGCGGGATCGTCGCCGCCTGGTATCCGATCAAGCATCGCGCCCCGGTGCATGCGCTGCATCTCGACATCGCCGCCGCCGGCATTCGCGACGTGATCGCGGCCGAGATGTGGCTGCGCCCGCCGCTCGACCCGACGCGGCTGAATGGCTGCGGCCTGCTGATCGCCGCCCCGCCCTGGCGGTTCGAGGCGGATGCCGAGGCGATCCTCTCCGCCCTGGTCCATTGGCTCGATATCGGCGCCGACTCCGGCCACGACGTGCTGAGGCTCACCGATGAGTGAGCTTGCCATCATCGGCGCCGGCGCCTGGGGCACCGCGCTCGCCCTGCTCGCCGCCCGCAACGGCCATCGGGTCACGCTGTGGGCGCGCGACCCCGCGGCGATCCTCGCCAACCGCGAAAGCCCGCGCCTGCCTGGCTTCACCCTGCCCGCCAACATCGCCGTCACCGGCGAACTGGCCGCCACCCGCACGGCCGAGGCGTGCCTGCTGGTGGTGCCGATCGCGCATCTCAGGCGCATCGCCGCCGGCCTGCCGGGCGCGGCACCACTGGTCATCTGCGCCAAGGGCCTCGAACCGGACAGCACCGCGCTGCCCGGCGAGATCTTGGCCGAGCTGCATCCCGGCCGCCCGCTGGCGGTGCTCTCGGGCCCCAACTTCGCCGCCGAGATCGCCGCCGGACTGCCCGCCGCCGCCATCATCGCCGCCACTGATCCCGGCCTGCGCGCCAGCCTGCAAAGCCTGCTCGCCGCGCCGAATTTCCGCCTCTACGGCAATGACGATCCGCTCGGCGCGCAACTCGGCGGCGCGGCGAAGAACGTGATCGCGATCGCCGCCGGCGCGGTGACGGGCGCGGGCCTCGGCGAGAACGCCCGTGCCGCGCTGGTCACCCGCGGCGTGGCCGAACTTGCCCGCCTGGTCGCCGGTCTGGGGGGCCGGGCGGAGACCGCCTACGGCCTGTCCGGCCTGGGCGACCTGCTGCTGACCTGCACCGGCCAGGCGAGCCGGAACCACGCCCTCGGCGTCGCCCTCGGCCGCGGCCAGCATCTCGACGCGATCCTGGCGACACGCACCACCGCGATCGAGGGCATCGGCACCGCGCCGGCGCTGGTCACGCGCGCGGCGGGCCTCGATCTGCCGATCTGCGCGGCGGTCGCGGACCTGCTGGCCGGGCGGCTGACGCTGGCCGCGGCGATTGCCGGGGTGATGGCGCGGCCGTCGAAGGATGAGTGAGGCCAGGGGCAGAGCCACGGCCTTGCCTTCCGCTTCCTCACAGACCTAACCTCCCCCCAGGAAACGCCCCAGGGAAGCACCATGTCCAGCCAGCGCGAGTTCGATGAATTCTCGATCACCGAAGAGGTGATCAACACCTTTCGCAATTGCGGCAACCCGCGTCTGCAGCAGGTGATGACCGTGCTCGTGCAAAAGCTGCATGAGGCGGTGCGTGAGGTCGAGCTGACCCAGGCGGAGTGGGAATTCGCCATCGGCTTCCTCACCCGCACCGGGCAGATCTGCGACGAGCGTCGCCAGGAATTCATCCTGCTGTCGGACACGCTGGGCATTTCCATGCTGGTCGATGCAATCAACAATCGTGCGCCGGCGGAATCGACCCAGAGCACGGTGCAGGGCCCGTTCCATGTGCAGGCGACGCCCCCGGCCGAGCTTGGCGCGAACATCGACACGCTGCCCGGCGGCGGCGAGCCGATGTGGGTGGATGTGAACATCCTCGACCTCGAGGGCCGGCCGATCGTCGGCGCCGAGGTGGATGTGTGGCACTCCGACGAAAACGGATTTTACGATGTGCAGTATGGCGCCGATGCCGAACTCACACGGCGGGCGCGCTTCGTCACCGGGGGCGATGGGCGGGTGTATTTCTGGAGCAGCCTGCCGGCGAAATATCCCATCCCCGATGACGGCCCGGTGGGCCAGATGCTGGAGGCGGTGGGCCGGCATCCGTTCCGCCCGGCGCATCTGCATTTCTGGGTGCGCGTGGCCGGCTACAAGCCACTGGTGACCCATATCTTCGTGCGCGAATCAGACTATCTCGACAGTGATGCGGTGTTCGGCGTGAAGGATTCACTGATCGACGACTTCCCGCGCCATGCGCCGGGCACCGCGCCCGATGGGCGGGTGATGGAAACGCCCTATCGCACGTTGAATTGGGATTTCCGCTTGCCGCGCCTGGATCAGTTGCCGAAGGCAGCCTAGCCCAGGATCGCAAGCGCCGCGGCGAGATCGACCCGGCCGTCATAGAGCGCGCGGCCGACGATCACGCCCTCGATCCCGCCGCCGCCACTCATCGGTGTGGCCACCGCTTTGAGCGCGCGCAGATCGTCCGCGCTGCCGACACCGCCGCTGGCGATCACCGGGATGGTGGTGCGCGCCGCCAAATCCAGCGTCTGCTCCAGGTTCAGGCCGGACAGCATGCCGTCACGCCCGATGTCGGTGTAGATGATGGCGGACACGCCGACATCGGCAAATCTGGCGGCCAGATCAGCGGCCGGCAGGGTCGAGGTTTCCGCCCAGCCCTCGGTGGCCACCATGCCGTCACGCGCATCGATGCCGACGGCGACGCGGCCGGGATAGGCGCGGCAGGCCTCGATCACCAGCGCCGGGTTCTTCACCGCGGCACTGCCCAGGATCACGCGCGCCACCCCGGCGTCGATCCAGCGCGCCACGCCCGCCATGTCGCGGATGCCGCCGCCCAGCTGCACCGGCACCGTGGCCGCGGCCAAAATCGCGCCCACAGCCTCGAGATTCACCGACTTGCCGGCAAACGCACCGTTCAGATCCACCACATGCAGCCAGCGGCTGCCGGCATTCTGCCAGGCCCGCGCCTGCGCGCCGGGATCGGTGGAATAGACCGTCGCGTCATCCATCTCGCCGCGGCGCAGACGCACGCAGGCGCCGTCCTTCAGGTCGATCGCGGGATACAAGGTGAGACCCATCACGCCTTCTCCGCCGCCGGTCCGATCTTGGTCCTGGCGGCCGATTGAATCAGTTTGGTGTAGAAAAATCCGCGCAGCGTCTGCCCGTTGGCGCGGGCGTAATGCGGGTGGATGCCCCAGCGCTCGAACCCCAGCGATTCATACAAACCGATGGCCACGTCCTGCGTTTCGCGCACATCGAGGTTCAGCACCTGGTAGCCGAGCGCGCGCGCCCGATCCTCCACCCGCGCGATCATCAGCCGCGCGAGGCCGTGCCCGCGCGCATAGGGAGCAACGAACTCATGCATCAGGCTGGCGGCAAATGCCTGCGCCTCGTTGTTGCGCGGCGGGCGCACCAATTGTGCCGAGCCGACAATCACGCCGTCGATCCGGCCAACGAACAATTCACGCTCGGGCACCAGCAGCACGCCCTGGAAATAGCGCTCCAGCGCGCGACGGCCCGGCGGCTTCACCCAGCCGAATCCGCCGCCATCGATGATCGCCGAATCCGCCGCCTCGCACAGGCTGTTCAGATCGTCCTCGGCCAGCTCGGTGATCCGTTCCACCGCCAGCACAACCTCGCTCATGGTTGCCACCGCAGGAAATTCTCCAGGATCCGCAGGCCGACATCCTGGCTTTTCTCGACATGGAACTGCGTGCCGGCGCGGTTGCCGCGCGCCACCATCGCCACCACCGGGCCGCCGTAATCGGTGGTCGCGATGATCTCGTCGGCCAGGCCGCCGGTGAGCGCGTAGCTGTGCACGAAATAGGCATGATCGCCGGGGCTCAGCCCATCCAGCAGCGGGTGCGATCCGGCAACGAAATCGAGCGCGTTCCAGCCCATGTGCGGCAGCCGCAGGCCGGGCACCTCAAGCTGCGCGATCTCACCGCGGATCCAGCCGAATCCGTCGGTGACGCGATGCTCCAGCCCGCGCTCGGCCATCAGCTGCATGCCCACGCAGATGCCCAGGAACGGGCGGCCGGCATCGGCGGAGTCCATCACCGCCGCGCGCAGACCGGGTATGGCCGCCAGGCCCTCAGCGCAGTCGGCGAAGGCGCCCTGTCCGGGCAGCACCACCCGGTCGGCCCGCGCCACCAGCGCGGGGTCCGCGCTCACCACGATCTCGGCCGTGATGCCGCCGCGCTCGGCGGCCAGCGTCAGCGCGCGAGAGGCGCTGGCGAGGTTGCCGCTGCCATGATCCACCACCGCCACCAGCATCGGTCTAGACCCGACCGGTGGCGGTGCTCGCCAGTTCCGGCCGCTCACCGAGCAGCCGCACGAAGGCCGAGTCCTCGTCACGCCCGGCCACCACGGCGGCGAAATGCCAGCCGCGCTGCATCAGGTCCCAGCGCACGCCATCACGCCCGAACAGCCCGGCGAGCAGTGCCAGGGCGAGGTCGAGAATGCCGGCCGTCTGGCCCGGCGCGAACGAGGCCGCGATCTCGGCGACCAGCAGCAGCAGGCCGGAAATCCAGGCCTTCTGCCAGAACAGCCACAGCGGGCCGAAGGCAAAGGCACCCCAGGCAAACCCCTCCGCCACCAGCGTCGCCGGCCGCTCTGGCCGGACATAGGCGGTGTAGACCTTCACAGCGATCCCTTGGTGGAGGGGATGGCGGTGCCGGCGCGCGGATCGGCCTCGGTGGCCATGCGCAGGGCGCGCGCGGCGGCCTTGAAGCAGGCCTCGGCGATGTGGTGGGTGTTGGTGCCGGCGCGGGCGGTGATGTGCAGTGTCATCAGGGCATTGCCGGCGAAGGCGCGGAAGAATTCCTCGAACAGCTCGGCATCCATGGTGCCGACCTTGTCGCGCGGGAAGGCCACGCCCCAGGCCAGATGCGCCCGGCCGGAGAGATCCACCGCGGCCTCGGCCAGTGCCTCGTCCATCGGCACCAGCGCCTGGCCGAAGCGGCGGATGCCGCGCTTGTCGCCCAGCGCCTTGGCGAAGGCCTGGCCGAGCACGATGCCCACATCCTCGGTGGTGTGGTGATTGTCGATGTGCAGATCGCCCTCGGCGCGGATGGTGAGGTCGAACAGGCCATGCCGGGCCAGCGCCGTCAGCATGTGATCGAGAAACCCGATGCCGGTCTGGATGTCGGACAGGCCAGTGCCGTCGAGACCGAGGGTCAGCTCGATCTTCGTCTCGGAGGTGGCGCGCGCGATGGTGGCGGTGCGGGTCATGGCCACGCGATACTCCCAACGGGGCGGGCAGGAAAGAGGGAAGGCCAGGCCAGGCGTCCTCACCCCACACTCCGGGCGCCAGCGGGTCTGGCCCCCCCCCAGCAGGTCAGGGGCAGACCCCTGGCCTTGCTTCCGCTTTCCTGCTCCCCCATCTGAGTGCCCATGAACACGCACACCACCGCCGACCTCGTGGGTTGGCACGGCACCACCATTCTCTGTGTCCGCACCGGCGGGCACGTCACCATGGCCGGCGATGGCCAGGTCACGCTTGGCCAGACCGTCATCAAGGCGAACGCGCGCAAGGTGCGTCGCATCGGCAACGGCAATGTGCTGGCGGGCTTCGCCGGCGCCACTGCGGATGCGTTCACGTTGCTGGAGCGCCTCGAAGCCAAGCTTGAGCGGTTTCCCAATCAGCTTGAGCGCGCCTGCGTTGAACTCGCAAAGGACTGGCGCACCGATCGCTATCTGCGCCGGCTTGAGGCGATGCTGGCCGTTGCCGATGCCGAGCACAGCTTCACGCTCACCGGCCAGGGCGACGTGCTGGAACCGCAGGATGGCGTGATCGCCATCGGCTCGGGCGGCAATTATGCGCTGTCGGCCGCGCGCGCGCTGATGGGCATCGAGGGGCTCCGTTCGGAGGACATCGCGCGCCGCGCCATGGGCATCGCCGCGGATATCTGCGTCTACACCAACGGCAATCTCGTGGTGGAGACCCTGTGATGGATGTGCCCACCTATTCCCCGCGCGAGATCGTATCCGAGCTCGATCGCTTCATCGTCGGCCAGAACGACGCCAAGCGCGCCGTCGCCGTGGCTTTGCGCAATCGCTGGCGGCGTCAGCAACTTCCCGAAGAGATGCGGGAGGAGGTGGTGCCGAAGAACATCCTGATGATCGGCCCCACCGGCTGCGGCAAGACCGAGATCGCGCGCCGCCTGGCCAAGCTCGCGCAGGCGCCGTTCCTGAAGGTTGAGGCAACGAAATTCACCGAGGTCGGCTATGTCGGCCGCGACGTGGACAGCATCGTGCGTGACCTGGTCGAGGCATCCATCAACATGCTGCGCGACATCCGCCGCCGGGATGTGCAGGCGCAGGCCGAGCTGGCCGCCGAGGAGCGGCTGATCACCGCTCTGGTGGGCGAGAGTGCCGCCGCCGACACCCGCAGCAAGTTCCGCCGCATGCTGCGCAACGGCGAGCTTGAGGACAAGGAACTGGAGATCGCGATCGCCGAGCCGCAGGGCATGCCGGTCGGCCAGTTCGACATGCCCGGCATGCCGCCCGGCCAGGTCGTCAATCTCGGCGAGATGATGAAGGGCATGTTCGGCAAGCAGGCCACCAAGCGCACCATGCGCGTGGATGCCGCCCGCATCGCCCTGCAGCGTGAGGAAGCCGATCGGCTGCTCGATTCCGACAGTCTGACGCGTGACGCGGTGGCGCACGCGCAGGATCACGGCATCGTTTTCCTCGATGAGATCGACAAGATCTGCGTGCGCTCCAGCGAAGGCGGCGGCCGCGGCGGCGATGTCTCGCGTGAGGGCGTGCAGCGCGATCTGCTG
>CAIVDX010000412.1 GCA_903904805.1 uncultured Rhodospirillales bacterium | reverse complement strand
CATAACTAACATGACAATTACTTTTGGCTATTTTTCGGACGTAAGTTGTTGTGGGGATTGAGGAAAATAAATTTGGGTGTGAACGCGGGGTATTGACACTATTCCGGGTGTGGGATTCCGGGGCTGTGGTGCGCAGCGGGGGCGAAGGGAGAAACCCCATGGTCGACTGCGTCGAACATGGGGCACCCGGAGTTGGGGCTTCTTGTGATGTGGGGCACAGTGTAGACAGGGGTTCCTCTGCGATCCTAAAAGTGGGCATTTTTCGGTTTCCGGGGAGATTGATATTTCCGTGTGGCCGTTCTTTTCGCCCTGAGGAGGAGTCCCAATGAGCATTGTGGCCGCGCCGGAGTTCGTCGACTTCAAAACAGATTGGGCAGCATTGGAATTGCCGCCCCACGTGATGGAAGTGCTGAGTGCGGCACCTGCGCTGTATGTGCCGGAGCGGCGTGAGGATTTGCTGGACTGGTCGCTGGGGCGCGACGCCGGCGAGACGGACTGGCGGCACGCGAACCGCGAGGACAAGGGTGTCTTCGAGTCGGCGTTCGAGGTGCCGGAGGTTGGGCGAGTCGTCGAGGCCGTGGTGACGAAGGCGCGCAACGGGATTGCCGTGAATTTTCCGGACAGGCGGCTGCGGCGGCGCGATCCGAACGCGATGGTGATTGGGGACAGTCTGCCGACGGACAAGCCGACGTATAACGACCGGTTTGGCGAGAGCTTTGACAAGACGCGGCAGAAGACGCTGCGATGGCTGGCGACGCAGGAGTTGATTGTGGTCCCGTTCTACGCGGGGCCGGATGACCTGCGCTATGGGTCGCTGCTGATCTGTCCGCGGAATTCCGGATTCTTTGCTGGCGCGGTGGCGGACTTGCAGGGGATGGTTCCGGGCAGCCAGGTGCCGAGCGATTTTCGCGTGAGCGGAGGTGTGCTGTTCGTCGCGCCGCCGTTCCGGCATACGCACTTCGATGGGAAGCAGGTGGTGGTGCATCAGCGCAGCCACACTCATCAAGAGGTGTACGCGTACAACCTGTATCCGGGGCCGAGCGCGAAAAAGGGCGTCTACTCCATGCTGCTGGACAAGGGCGAGCACGAGGGCTGGACGACCAACCACTGCGCGGCGGTGGCGGTGGTAACGCCGTACGAGAATCAGCTGATCCTGATGCATGAAGGGGCCAGCGGCGGCGGCAAGAGCGAGATGACCGAGCACATCCACCGCATGGAGGATGGCCGGCTGCTGCTGGGCCAGAACGTACTGACGAAAGAACAGCGGACGCTGAACCTGCCGGAAGCATGTCACCTGCGGCCCATCGCGGACGACATGGCCTGCGCGCATCCCAAATACCAGGGCACGAGCGGGCGGCTGACGGTGGCGGACGCGGAGAACGGCTGGTTTGTGCGCGTGGACCACATCCACGCCTACGGCACCGCGCCGAACCTGGAGCGATTGTGCATTGACCCGCCGGAGCCGCTGATCTTTCTCAATCACTACATTGTGCCGGGCGGAACGTGCCTGACGTGGGAGCACGTGGAAGACGCGCCCGGCAAGCCGTGCCCCAATCCGCGGGTAATTTTGCCGCGGCGGATGCTTGAAGACATATTGGATGGGCCGCAGCGGGTGGACGTGCGCAGCTTTGGCGTGCGCTGCCCGGCGACGCACAAGGACAGCCAGCT
>CAIVDX010000411.1 GCA_903904805.1 uncultured Rhodospirillales bacterium | reverse complement strand
GATGTTTTGCAGCATCACCGTCTTGCCGGTGCGCGGCGGGGCGACGATGAGGGCGCGCTGGCCGCGGCCGATGGGGGCGATCAGGTCGATGACGCGGGATGTCATGTCCTTGCCCGGCATCTTGGAGACCTGGACCGGCGTCTCGCTTTCCATCTTCAACCGGCGCTCGGGGTAGAGCGGGGTGAGATTGTCAAAATTGATGCGGTGGCGGACGGCTTCGGGCGGCTCGAAATTGACCTGATCGACCTTCAGCAGGGCGAAATAGCGCTCACCGTCCTTGGGGGCGCGGATCTGGCCGCCAACAGTGTCGCCGGTGCGCAGGGCGAAGCGGCGGACCTGGCTGGGGGAGACGTAGATGTCGTCCGGACCGGGGAGATAGTTGGATTCCGGGCTGCGGAGGTAGCCGAAGCCGTCGGAGAGGATTTCGAGGGTGCCTTCACCCTGGATCGCCTGGTCGTTGTCGGCGAGGTTTTTCAGGATCGCGAACATCATGTCCTGCTTGCGCAGGGAAGATGCGTTTTCGATCTGCAGGGATTCCGCGAAGCTCAGCAGGTCTGCGGGGGATTTTGCCTTGAGTTCGGCAAGATGCATGGGGTGGCCTTTGGTGGTTCGGGAGATGCATCTCGGCCGTATTTTGCCGAGAGCGTCAGTGTGTGCGGCGAGGCCGCGATCCCGAATGGGGAGAGGGGAAAATGTGCGAATCCAGCCAGGGCGACCGGTAGCGTTGCACGTTTGTTAGATAGAAGTGGCAGGATGCCACGTCAAGCACCGCACCCACCTTCCAAAAATTGTTTGGTTCTTTCTTTGAAGAAAGAAGAAATTTTCTTACTTTAGAATGGCTTAACAATAACCATAATCACGATGACAATCATCAGCGCCGCCGGAATCTCATTTGCGATCCGGTAGTAGCGCTGCGGTTTGATGTTTCGGTCGTGCAGGAAGGCGCGTCGCCAGCCGCCCATGGCGCCGTGGGCGCCGCTGAGCAGGATCACGCACAGCAGCTTCACATGAAACCAGCCGTCACTGCCAGCCAGCACACCGGGTGTCAGCACCAGCAGGATGCCGAAGATCCAGGCGGCGATCATCGCTGGGGTGGCGATCTGTTTGTAGAGGCGGCGTTCCATCAGCTTGAAGCGCTCGCTCTCGATCGAGCCAGGGATGGTGTCACAATGATAGACGAACAGGCGTGGCAGATAGAGCAGGCCGGCCATCCAGGCGATGATGGACATCACATGGAATGCCTTGATCCAGGGATAGACATAGGCGAGGGCGGTGATGGTCATGCGGAGAGTTTCCGGCCGAGCAGTGGGGCGAGGTCGGCGAGCTGGTGGATGATGGTGGCGCCGTGATCGGCGAGTTCGGCACCGTCATCATGGCGGGCGAGGCCGATCACCGCCATGCCGGCGGCAACGGCGCCGCGCACACCCAGGGCGGAGTCCTCGACCACGATGCAGCGCTCGGGGTCTGCGGCACCCGCGGCGGCGGCGGCGAGGAAGAGGTCGGGCGCGGGTTTGCCGCGGCCAACATCGGCGGCTGAGTGGATACGGTCTCCGACCAGATCCGTCAGGCCGGTGACGTGGAATTTCGCCGCCATTTCGCGGCGCGACGAGTTGGAGGCCACGCGCCAGGGCAGGCCGAGCGCGTTGGTGGCCAGCAAAGCGTCGCGAGCGCCGGGGACGGGTTCGGCTTCCTCGGTCATCGCGTGCAGAAAGCGGGCGGCGAGACGGTCGATCCAACCATCGGGGACCGTGCCGACATGCTGTTCGACGATGGGCAGCGCATCGCGCAAGGTCATGCCGGTGAACAGTTTCAGGCAGTCCGCGGGGGTGAGCGGCCAGCCCAGGGCGGTGAGTTCGGCGGAGGCGACGCGGCTGGCGACGGGTTCGCTGTCAACCAGAACGCCGTCGCAGTCGAAAATGACCAGAGACAGACTCATCGGTGCGGACAGTCCCGGTGGATGGCGGGACACAGGCGACCACCGATCTCGCTGCACAGGCCGACACCGTTGGAGAGCGCACGGCGGGCGATGCCGGCGAGGGCGGCGATGAAGGCCGGGTCGGCGTTCGGGGCGGGCACGCGCCAATAGCCGCGCACGCCGAGCTTTTCGGCGATCTCGCGATATTCCACGTCCAGCTCGACCAGCGTTTCGCTGTGGTCGGACACGAAGGCGATGGGCATGACCACCAGGCCGATGGCGGATTTGGCGGCTTCTTCGATCTCGTGCTCGGTGCTGGGATCGAGCCATTTCTGTGGGGTGGCGCGGGACTGGTAGCAGACGCGCCAATCGAGGTCGGGCTCATGCAGGGCGGCGGCGACGGCGGCCGCGGTGCGCTCGATCTGCATCTGGTAGGGGTCGCCGTTGGCGACGATGATTTCCGGCAGACCGTGGGCGGAGAACAGCACACGCAGCGTCTGGCCGGGCGCCTCGGCGCGGGCCTTGGCGAGGGTGCCGCGGAGTTGGGCGGCCAGGGCGCCGATATAGGCCGGGTCGGTGGGCCAGCAGCAGAGCGTCGTCACCGGGGCAACCAGGCCGGCCGAGACCGCGGCGTCGCGCCAGTCGGTGAGGGAGCTGCCGGAGGTGGTGGTGGAAAAATGCGGGTAGAGTGGCAGCAGCAACACGTGGTCGGGCTTCCAGGCGGCCACCTCGCGGGCGGTTTCACCGGCGAAGGGGTGCCAGTAGCGCATGGCGATGAAGCTTTTCGTCTCGTATTCCGGCAGCTGCGCCGTCAGCGCGTCGGCCTGTTCCTGGGTGAGTTCCAGCAGCGGGGATTTGCCGCCGAGCAGGGCGTAATTGTCCGAGGCCGGCTGCACCCTTTTGCGGGCGATGATCTGGGCGAGGAGCGGGCGGATGAAGAACGGCACGCGCAGAATCGCGGGGTCGCGGAACAGGTTCAGCAGAAACGGCTTCACCGCTTCCATGCTGTCCGGACCGCCGAGATTGAATATGTGGGGGCGGCCCTGAAGTGCGAGGAGCAGTTTGCGCGCCTCTGTTGTGAGCGCCTCACCGCCGGCGACCAGGGCCAGCGGATCGAGATTGCCCTGCAGCGCGGTGTTCGCGGGCAGCAGGCTGGCGGCAATGGCGGGGTCGGTCGCGGTGTCGATGCCGATGGCGTTCACGCCGGTGGCGGCATAGGCGCCGATCATGGTGCCCGCCAGACGCGGGAAGCCGATCATCGGCAGGCCGGGGAAGCGACGCTTCATCTCGGTGACGATGCGGGTGGTGGGGTCAACCACGTGTTTGGCGAACAGCGTGGGCGGCAGCACGCCGGCCCAGCTGTCAAACAGCATCAGCACCTGGGCGCCGGCTTTGGCCTGGGCGTCGAGATATTCGATGGTGGCGGCGGTGACCACCTCCAGAAGGTCGGCGAAGAGCTGGGGATCGCCCCAGGCCATCTTGCGGACGGCGCCAAAATCCTTCGAGCCGCCGCCCTCGATCATGTAGCAGGCGACGGTGAAGGGGCTGCCGGCAAAGCCGATCAGCGGGGTGCCCTCGGGCAGACCGGCGCGGACCAGACGGACGGTTTCCATGATCGGTGCGGTGCGCTCGGCAAGGCCGGCCATGTCGAGCTCGGCGAGCTGGGCGCGCTCGGTGAATTTGGGCAGCACCGGGCCCTCGCCCTCGGCGAAGCGCAGGCCCCAGCCGAGGCCGTAGGGAAGCATCAGGATGTCGCTGAACAGGATCGCCGCATCCATGCCGAAGCGGCGAATGGGCTGCAGCGTGACCTCGGCGGCCAATGGTGGATTCAGGCAGAGCGAGATGAAGTCGCCAGCCTGGCCGCGGACGGCGCGATATTCCGGGAGATAGCGGCCGGCCTGGCGCATCAGCCACACCGGCGGCGGCCAGACCGCTTCACCGGAGAGCACGCGCAGCAGTTTGCCCGAAGCGGGGTTTTGCAAGTTATCCATCGGTCCTACCTAACAGAGAAGAGAATCTAGAAAAGACTGAAGAGGTGGTTGGGCCTGTGAATCATGGGGTACCCCTGTCATGCAACGCCCTGCACCGTTCCATCCACAGGCCACACGGGGTGCAAGTGGTTTAAAACCCTCGGGAAACTGGGTTTCACCCCGATTATGTCCACTGTCATGGCTTGGTCATCCACCGGAGGGGGGTTTTCCCGGTCTGTCCCGGCGGGGTTTGCCAAGGCACGACGACAGGCAGAGTTATCCCCGCTATCCTTGTTATACAGTTGGATGGGCAGGACATGACACAGCACCGGATCAATCTGCACCTGGTCTCCGACGCGACCGGGGAGACGTTGAACGCGATCGCGCGGGCCACGGTGAGCCAGTTCGAGCATGTCTCGATCATTTATCACCGCTGGTCGCTGATCCGCACGCGGTTTCAGCTGCATCGGGTGATGGAGGGGATCGAGACGGAGCCTGGGCCGGTGCTTTCCACGTTGGTGGACAAGGCGCTCCGCACTGAGCTTGAGACCACCTGCGAGCGGCTTGGGGTGTCTGTGGTGAATGTGCTCGATCCCGTGCTGACCATGCTGCAGGAGCAGCTGGGCGAGCAGGCCACGGCGCGGCCTGGCAAGCAATATGTGCTCGATGCCGATTATTTCAGGCGGATCGACGCCATCCATTATGTGCTGGCGCATGATGACGGGCAGTCGGCGGCGGGGCTGGCCGAGGCGGATGTGATCCTGGTGGGTGTTTCCCGCAGTTCGAAGACGCCGACCTGCTTTTATCTGGCCAATCGGGGCATCAAGGCGGCGAACATTCCGCTGGTGCCGAACACGCCCGAGCCGCCGGGGCTGGCGAATCCGAACTGCCCGGTGGTGGGGCTGACGATCGATCCGATGGCGCTGATCGAGATCCGTCGGCACCGGTTGACGATGATCGCCCATGGTGCGCCACCGCCGCCGGCACGCAGCGAGAATGATTATGTGGATGTGGAATCGGTGAAGCAGGAGCTGCTCTGGGCGCGGCGGATGTGCACGGCGCGGGGCTGGCCGGTGATCGATGTGACACGACGCTCGATCGAGGAGACGGCGGCGAGCGTGATCAAGATGATGAGCAACTGGGAGGAGAAACGGCGGGGCAAGGTGGAGGGCTAAGACGCTTCTGTCCCGAACCGAAGAAGCAAAGACCTTTTGGAGGCTCTTCTTGTTGGATCACCTGACGTGGACCTGACACCACACCCTCTGCAGACGAACGGGCCGGAGATTGTTTTGGCGTCTGGCAGCGCGATACGGAGGCATCTGCTGACGCAGGCGGGGCTCCGGTTCACCGCGCGGGCGGTGGCAGTGGATGAGGTGGCGTTGCGGGACGCGGCGCAGGCGGAGGGCGCGTCCGGCGAGGAGGCCGCGCTGATGCTGGCCGAGGCGAAGGCGATGCGGGTGCGTGATCCGGATGCCGTGGTGATCGGGGCGGATCAGATCCTGGTCGAGGGCGAGCGGTGGCTCAGCAAGCCGGATGATCTGGCGGCGGCGCGGGCGCAGCTTTGGTCTTTGCGGGGCAAGACGCATTGCCTGGCGACCGCGGTGGCGGTGCGGCGGGGTGGGGTGACGATCTGGACCCATGTGGAAAGCCCTCTGCTGACGATGCGGCGGTTCAGCGAGGGATTTCTCGACGCCTATCTGGAGGCCGAGGGGCACCAGATCCTCAGCTCGGTCGGGTGCTACCGGCTGGAGGGGATGGGCGTGCATTTGTTTGATCGGGTTGAGGGGTCGTTTGCGTCGGTCCTGGGCCTGCCACTGATGCCCTTGTTGGGCTTTTTGCGGCAGCACGGCGTTCTGCTGCCATAGGGATTCCCGGTGCACTC
>CAIVDX010000410.1 GCA_903904805.1 uncultured Rhodospirillales bacterium | reverse complement strand
CGGTATCAAGGCGCACGACCTGGTATCGGGCTTCGTATCGGCGACGTTTCCGACCGTCACAATGAATCTGGGACTGCCGAACCCGACCAAGAATTTCCTGATCGGCTCTGACTTCGGGGTCAACCCGGTACAGCAGAACGGGCCCGGACCGCAAAGTCATACCGCCGGCAGTCAACCGATATTCTGGGCCGATCGCTGGTTCAGCTATGTCGGAACATCGCCGTTAGATACCTCACCGGCCTATGCCGGAACGGTGACGACATCCCCGCCCGGCACCTCGGCCGGCCTGGTGATGGGACGGCCCGCCGGCGGCTCGAGCCTATCGACGCGCCACAACGCGCAGATCGTCGAGAGCAGCCGAACCGTATCGATGCAGGGCCAGACCTTGACCCTGTCGTTCTACGCCATAGCCGGTTCTAATTTCTCAGCTTCGGGAAACTTGATCAGCGTCAAAGTGGTGGGCGGGACCGGGACGGATGAAGGCGCGTTCGCCTACACCAATTATTCCACGGCGGCGTGGACCGGACGCACCAATTTGCTCAGCGTGACGCAGGCCATCACGACGAGTTGGACCAGGTACGAGTTCACCCTGTCCGCCCCGGTAGGCAGCACCATCACCGAATTGGCCGTGGATCTAAGTTACACACCGACCGGCACGGCCGGCGCAAATGACAATTTCGTCATGGCGCTGGCCCAGCTAGAGATCGGGACACGGGCCACGGCGTACTCCTTCCAGCAAGCATCTGATGTGCTGTTCGATTGCCTGCGTTTCCTTGAGATGAGTTACGACCTGGGCACCTTGCCGCAGACCGTAACGGCGGTAGGCGAAATCACCTTTTCGCAGGGAACAACGGTGACGTCTGGCAACCCCTTATCGCTTTATGTGCCTTACAAGGTGCAGAAGCGCGTCGCGCCGGAGGTCGTGCTGTTCTCGCCGACCACGGGCAACCCGCTTTACGTCGTTATCAACGGCACCTCGCTCATAACTTCTGGAGCGGACGTGCCAACCAACGGCTCGAGTCGAAACGCCCTGACCGTTGTGGAGAACAATAGCGTATCGAGTTGGACCGCGCCTTTCACCATCGCATTTCATCACCTCAGCACGGCAGAAATCCTGTGACGGTTTATCGCGATCCGCAGGCCCGGCGGCTGACCGTGTACCAGCATCAGGTCGAGGTCGTGCCGAGCGATGTAATGGCTCAATCCATGACAGCCTTTGTATGCACCGACACGTCTCAGGGCAATGAGGTCAGGGTGGATATCGCGGCCAGCCCCGTAACGGCGGCCGAGACCGGCGTGACCTTCACGGTTCGGGCCGGTCAAGTAATCGTCGTGGCAGCAACCAAGATCTACGAAACAGGCACCACGGCGGCGGGGGTAGTCGCGCTCTCGTAATACATGACAAGGGGAAGCAAATTATGCCAGGAACAAGGAACACGTCGGCCGGTGCCGACCAAGAACAAGTTGCCCTGCAGGCGCAGCGCACCGCAGCGGGGACGGCGAGAGAGGCGGCATCACTGGCGGCTAAAGCCGCGATGGAAGCCGCGACCGCGGCAGCGAATGCCGCGACCAATGCGGCACGGGTCGCCGGGGAAATGTCGACCGCCGTGGCCCTGATCACGCAGCGCACCTCGGATCATATCGACAATTGCGTGGAGCAGAACAAGCAGACCCAAATAGCCCTGGCCGCGCTCGGCGATTTAATCGCACGGATGTCGGAGCGGTTCGACTCCAAATTCTGGCTGTTCGGCGGTCTGGTGGTGTCGGGCCAGACCGGAGTGATTTACTTCCTGGCGACGCACCTGCGATGAACATTTCAAACGCGGGGTGGGCCTGTCTCGAGGCTATGGAAACCTGCGTGCCGTGGTGCTACGACGACGCCGATCCTGAGCACAGACAGGTGCCGATCGGGCACGTCTTCCGTGGCACGCCAACGATCGGCTGGGGCCATACCGGTTCGGAGGTGGTGCCTGGCCTGACCTGGTCTCAGGAACGGTGTGACGCGCAGCTACAGGCGGACGTCGAGCCCATCGTGGCGGGGCTGAACCGCATCATCACGGCAAACCTGTCCAACAACGAATTCAGCGCCGTCGTGCTGATCGGCTATAACGACGGCTTACCAGCCGTCGAAAAATCCGCGCTGAACGGCGGCACTGTCGCGGTGATCAATCAGGGCCTGTTCGGCATGGTGCCGATGCACATCCGGTCTTGGAACAAGATCGAGGTCAATGGCGTCCTGACCGTGTCTCCCGGACTGGTTGGGCGCTGCGCCGCGGAGGTGGCACTCTGGGAACTGGAAACCGGAGCGCCGGCGCCGGACTTCAAGGCGATCAGCGATGCGGCCGTGGCACAGTATGAGGCCTATGGCACCATGGCCTGACCGAGGTGCCCGGTAGCCGTACAAGATCTGAAACGACTGTGCCGCGCCGCTCCGGCCCGGCCCTGGGGGAGCAATGACTATGTCGCCCGTTACGCCGCGCCGCTTCAACCAATTGTTGATCGTCCTGATCATCGCGTTCCTGCTCTGCCTCTGGCTGGCCGTGCCGGTCATGGCCCAGGTCACGGCACAGGTCCAGCCCGACCCAACGCTCGGACTGACCCAACAACTGGTCGGAACATTAGTTACGGACGCCTGCGCCAACAATGGCGCGCAGCTCAATAAATGGCTATTATGGGCTCTCGTTCCGCTCGTGGCCCAGTTGTTGCGCAACCTTCGTAAATGGTATCCCGCGATCGATAGTTCGAAGCTCCTGGCCTGGGCCGCTTTCCACTTCCTCGACGCGCCGGCCAGTGTCGCCGTTTCGCCGCAGCCGGCGCCGGTCGCGCCGCAAAACAAGGGGTAAAACTATGTCGAAAAGTATCATTGGAACTCTCTGCGCTTTGATGGTTCTGGCCGGTTGCGCCGGGGGCGCCGCGAATACCGGAACCAAGGTTGCCACGGCCCTGTCCAGCACCACGGCACAATCGCTGGTGGCCGGGGTCGAGAACATGAGCGGGCCGGTCGGCACCGTCATCGCCAAGGTCAATGCTGGTCTCACGGCGGTGCAGAGCGACAAGGCCATGGTCTGCGCCGGCATGTCCTGGGCCAATGCCCTGTTCCAGGTGGCCAGTTCGAGCGGCCTGGTGCCGGCCAGCGATGCCGCGACGGAAGGCGCCGCCATGGTGGCGACGAATGGACTCTGCAACAGTACCACGACCGACGTCGCCAGTGCTGTCGCGGCGGTGAGCCAGACCTATTTGAACACCACGGCGGCGCTGAAGGCGGCTGGCGTCCCTGTCACGGTTCCGGCCCCGGCAGCAGCT
>CAIVDX010000409.1 GCA_903904805.1 uncultured Rhodospirillales bacterium | reverse complement strand
TCACCGTGCCGTCGCCGCCGATGAAGATCATGTCCAGCGGTGCGACCGTGTTGCGCATCCACATCTGGCTGACCCGCTCGGCACCCCAGTCGAACAGCATGCCACCATCCGCCGGCACGCCGGGGCGGAACATCAGGCCGGTGATCTGCTGCTCCGGCTTGAGCGCCATTTCCACGCTGAACGCATGACGCACGCCATCACGCGTGACGATCACCAACGGCTCCTTCGGCAGCTCCGGCTGCGCCACCTCGGATGACGCCCCCTGCGCGCGCACCCGCCCGCGCAGCGCCACCCCGCCCAGCAGCGCGGCCATCCCGGCCAGCGCGGTGCGGCGTGTCATCGAAACTCCGATCATCCCAGTCCCCTTTCGTCGCCAATTGTCTTGGCACATCCTGGCAGCTCCTCGGCACGCGTGAGCTCCGCCAACCGCCAGATCTCGTCCCGCACCGGCCCCTCCCGCGGGGCGTCCGCGATGGTGGTGAACCAATGTTCCGGCGGGTTCCGCCCCGCCGCGCGGTGATAGCGCAAGCCGCGCAGCACCGCCTCCGCCACCGGCGTGGTGCGGGGCGGAATGGCGATGCCGTTCAGCTCCGCCCACACCCCGGCCCAGCAGCGGCCCACACTCCACGGGTTGTAGCCGCCACCGCCGCACACGAGAAGGGCGGGGACGTTCTCGCGCAGCCAGGCGACCACGTGCCGGTGGGCGTTGTTGGAAAGCGAGAGCCTGGCCAGCGGATCCTCCTCCAGCCCGTCCGCCCCGCATTGCAGCAGCACCGCCTGGGGCCGCCGCGCCGCGATGAGGGGAAACACCGCCTGCTCCATCAACGCCCGCATCTCGCTGTCATTCAGCCCCGGAGGCACCGGCAGATTGCGCGCGCTGCCCTGCCCGCGATCGCCCACCAGCCCGGTGTGGGGCCAGCGGCCGGCCTCGTGCAGCGAGAGTGTCAGCACCCGCGTCTCCCCCACGAACGCCGCCTCCACGCCATCGCCGTGATGGGCGTCGATGTCGAGATAGACCACCCGTTCCAGACCCAGCTCGAGCCAGGTGAGGATCGCCAGCACCGGATCGTTGAGATAGCAGAACCCCGCCGCCCTGCCCCGTCGGGCATGGTGCGTTCCGCCCCCCGGGCAATGCACGATGCCGCCGCCGGCCACCATCCGCGCGCCGAGCATCATGCCGCCCGCCGAGGTCGCCGGCCTGGAGAACACCTCCGCGTAGATCGGATTGCCCTCCGCGCCGATCGCGTGCCGTGCCCGCACCTCGTCGGAGACGGCCTGCTCCGCCTCCGCCCGCATCAGCGCGGCGATGTAGTCCGCATCATGAAACGTGCCGATCTCAGCCGGACTTGCCTGGGGTGCGGTGACAAACCTGGCCGCATCCATCCAGCCCATCGCGCGGACCAGATCGGTGCAGGTCGACACCCTGGGGATCGCCAGCGGATGGCCGGGCCCATAGGTCGAGCCGCGATAAATCTCGCTGCCTATGTAGACCGGGGACGTCCGGGGATCGGGGAGCATCACAGCCAATGAGATTTGGTCTTTTTTGAAAAAAAGAACCAAAAAACTTTTGGACTTTCGGTGGCTAGCCGGCGGGGACCGGCATGACCGGCATGATCTCCACCGAATCGCCGGGGAAGATCGCGAAATGCGGGTGGTTCTCGAACATCGCCGCGGCCGCCTCGGCCGAGTCCGCCCGCACGATGGTGAAGGCGGCCATCGCGTTGCTGATA
>CAIVDX010000408.1 GCA_903904805.1 uncultured Rhodospirillales bacterium | reverse complement strand
TTTTTTGCTTCTTTTTTTCAAAAAAGAAGCGCTTCCTTAACCTTTAACCCTTAACGCTTCAGCCTCAAGCGCCGGCACCACCTCACGCGCCATCAGCTCCATCGATTCCTGCTCCCACGCCCGGTTCGGCCCGCTCCAATCCATCGCCGACATCACCAGCGTGCCGAACGGGCCAACCTGCTCCCGCACCGCGCGCAGCCCGGCGATGACTGTGCTCGGCGAGCCATAAATCACCCGGCTGTCCATGATCACCCGCGCGGTGGTCTCCTCATCGGTCAGCTCCGGCCGTAGCTTGAGGATGCCCACGCGGCCGACCTGGCCGAGCACCGTGCGCAGATGCGTGTAGAAATACAGATGCGCGCTGTCGGGATGATGCAGCCGGCGATCCGCTTCCGCATCGGTGGGGGCGACGAGCACGGTGCGCACCACCCGCCATTGTTCCGGGTCGGGCACGCGCCCCACCTCGGCACAGCCGGCCGAAAAACTCTCCCATTGCGTGCGCACCACCGCAGGCAGCGGCAGCGCCGAGGAGATCGGGAACCAGCCGCGGCGGCCGGCCTCCATCACCGTGCGGGAATGCGCGCTCACCGCCGGCACGAAGATCGGCGGATGCGGGCGCTGATACGGGCGTGGCATCGCCCCGAACCCGATCGCCGGTGTCACCGTGCGATCGAGCCTCACCCGCCAGAATTCGCCCTGCATGTCATAGGGCGGTGTCTCCGCCCAGATGCGCTGCATGAACGCCACCGATTCCATCACCATCCGATTGCGCTGGCCCTCATCGAAGGTGCCCAGCAGCTCGAAATCCGACGGCAGACTGCCCGCGCCCACGCCGAGCAGAAAACGCCCGCCGCTCATATGGTCGAACTGCGCCACCTCGGCGGCGATCACCGCGGGGTGGCGGTGCGGCAGCGTCAGCACCCCGGTGGCGAAGGTGAGGTTCCTGGTTTGCGGCAGCAGGCTGGCCATGAACATCAGCGGCGAGGGAATCGGCTCGCTGTGCGCCGAAAAATGCTCGCCCACCCACAGCTCATTGAAGCCGAGCCGGTCAGCGAAGATCGCCTTTTCCGTATCTTCCGCCAGCGTATCGCTGAGGCTCCGCGAGGGCGGATGCAGCGGCATCATGAACAGACCCAGGCGCATCACATGTCTCCCCCGAATGATGTCCGCCAGCGCAGCGCGGCGGCGAAGGCGCTGGCGATCGCCGGCTTGGATTTGCCCGCCTGGCGCGCATCGCCGATCAGCCAGACACGCCGATTGCTCTGCGCCAGATCCTGCCACGCCGGACCGGCGGCGCGACGCGCCCGATGATAGAACCAGTCGCGCACGCCGGGCGAGGCCATCAGCCGCCGGATCCCGGGCCATCGCGCCACACCCAGGCGCAGCACCGGCGCGACCAGCAGGCCCAGCCCGAACCGGTAGCGCGCGCCGATGGCGATCACGATGCGGTCAAACTCTGCCAGCTCCGCATCGGTCGGCGTGATGGCGGTGTTGAACCGAAACCGCACGCCCTTCATTTCGCACACCGCCACCAGCTGCGCGATGGCGCGCGCGAAGGATGCCGGATTGGCCTCGACCTCCTGGAACAGCGGCGCGAGGCCGGCGAGATTGAACGCCCCGCCGGCGCCCGCCGATCGTTCGAACAGCGTGACCTCGTTGCCCTCGGCGACCAGCGAGGCATAGGTCAGCCCGGCCGGCCCCGCCCCGATCACCGCGATCCTCTCCCCCGATGGCGCCTGCGCCGTTTCAAACGCCCGCTCATGCCCCACCATCGCATTGACCACGCAGCCGAGTTTCGCCCCGCCGCGCATCTCGTTCACGCATGTGTTGCAGGCCAGGCACCGCCGCGCGGGCTCGCCGCGGGCGAGCTTGGCCACCCACTCGGGATCGGCGACCAGGCTGCGGCCCAGCGCGATGAAGGTCGCATCGCCGGTCTCGATGGCGGCTTCAGCGGTCTTCGGATCGCCCAGCCGCCCCACCGCGATCACCGGGATCGCGACCATGCGCGAGATCTCCGCCGCGTAGCGCAGGAATGTCGCATCCGGCTCGGCCATCGGCGGGATCTGGCGTGCGGCAGAAGGCAGCGAGCGGTAATGTCCGGCGGCGATGTGCAGCGCATCCGCCCCCGCCTGTGCCACCCAGACCGCGACCTGCCGACCTTCGTCCCACACCATGCCGTCAGGGAAATAATCATCCACCGACAGCCGAAAGATCACCGGCATCTCGCCCACGGCGGCCTTCACCGCGCGCAGCACCTCCAGCGCGAAGCGCGCCCGGTTCTCCAGGCTGCCGCCATACGCATCGCTGCGGCGATTCTCGAACGGGGTGAGAAATTGCGAGATCAGATAGCCATGCGCGCCATGCAGCTCCACACAGTCGAACCCCGCCTGCTGCGCGCGCCGCGCCGCCGAGGCGTACGCCGCCACCGTCTGCGCGATGCGCGCATGGCTCATCTCAAGCGGAATGATCGTCTCGTTGAAGGTCTCATAGACCGGATGCGGGATCGCCGAGGGCGCGATCGGCGTCTCGCCGCAAATGTCGGCCCGCGTGTGCCCGCCGCCATGGCCCAGCTGGATCGAGGCCTTCGCGCCTTCGGCATGGATCACCTCGGTCAGCGAGCGCAGACCGGGCAGAAAGCGATCGTCATGGATGCCAAGCTCATGAAAGCGATGCCGCCCGACCTTCTCGGGCGCGGCCATCTCCACCGTGATCAGCCCGACCCCGCCCCGCGCGCGCGCACGGTAATAGGCCAGGCTGTCCTCGGTGACGTATCCATCCGCATCCGCGCAGCGCGTCGTCATCGGCGGCATCACGATGCGGTTGCGGATGCGCACGCCGCCAATATCGGCCGGGGTGAGCAGAATGCTCGTCGCGTGATCCTGCAGGCCGATCCGGCTCAAATCGCCTTCACCTCGCCGCCATCAAGATCGATGGTAACGCCATGCACCCAGCTCGCGCGGTCGCTGCACAGAAAGCACACGAGATCAGCGACATCCTCGGGCTGCCCGATCCGGGTGAAGCCCATCTCGACGGTCCACTCGGCCCGCACCGCGGCATCGCTCTTGCCGCTCTGTTGCATATACGCGGCAATCCGCTTTTGCAGACGTTCCGTCTCGACATAGCTCGGATGGATCGTGTTCACCCGCACGCCATCGCTCTTGCCGCGATCGGCCATCGCCTTGCCGAACGCGGCCACCGCGGCATTGACGCTGCTGCCGATGGTGAACTCCGCCAGCGGCATCCGCCCGGACGTGCCGCCGATGGCGATCATCGCGCCCTTGCCGGCAACCAGCAGCGGCCAGGCCGCACGCGTCAGACGCACATGCGCGAAGAACTTCAGCGCATAGCCCTCCTCCCAGTCCGCATCGCTCAAGCTGAGGAAATCGCCGCGCCTGGCGCTGCCGGCATTGTTGACCAGAATATCCAGCCGCCCATAGGCCGCCTGCACATCCGCCACCAGCCGCGCCGACGCATCCGGCTCGCGCAGATCAAGCCGGCTGATCTCCACGCGACGGCCAAAGCCCTCGATCGCCGCCCGCGTCTGTGCAAGTGCGGCCTCATCCCGCCCGGTCAGCATCAGATCGCACCCTTCCGCCGCAAGCCCGATCGCCACACCGCGCCCAATGCCGCGACTGGAGCCTGTAACCAGCGCGATCTTTCCGTTCAGCCCGAGCCGCATGTTTCCCCCTGAGGCAATTCTTTCCCTGGATTTGGTCATCGGATGCAGGTCTAGGCAAGCCAGGGTGTTCGGTATTGAAAGAAAAAACAAAGGAACGATCGGACGTTTGCCGCGACGTCAGGAGCTCATCACCGGAGTGAAGCCAGCCTCGGTGATCGCAGTGGCAAGAGCTGCGGGAGTGGCAAGGCTGCCGATCTCGACGCTGTGGGCGTCGAGATCTGCGGCAATCACTGCATGCGCGTCAACGCGATGCACCGCGGCGGTGACGGCCTTCAGACACTGCTCGCATGTCATGTCGGGGATTCGAAATGTCGGCATCACAGCATCGCCGGATAATCGGTGTAGCCAACCGCGCCACCATTCGCGTCCATCCCATAGATCGTCTCGGGATTCATCTGGGCCAGCTTTGCGTCGGCGCGCAGGCGGGCGACCAGGTCGGGATTGGCGATGAAGGCACGGCCGAAACAAATCAGATCGGCACTGTCATCCGCGCGCGCCGCGATGGCGAGCGCGCGGGTGAAGCCGTTATTGGCGATATAGGTTCCGCCAAATGCCGCTTTCAACGCACGCCAGTCCATCTGGGCGCCCTCGCCGCGCGGGAATCGCGTGCCGGCACCTTCAAGCACATGCAGATAGACCATCCCGAGTTTGCCGAGCCGTTCCGCCAGCGTGCAGAAGGTGGTGGTGGGATCGGCGTCCGACATCGTGTTGGTGATG
>CAIVDX010000407.1 GCA_903904805.1 uncultured Rhodospirillales bacterium | reverse complement strand
GGCCTGCTGGTCGATGACGCGATCATCGCCGTCGAGATGATGGTGGTGAAGCTCGAACAAGGCTGGGACCGGGTGCGCGCCGGCTCCTATGCCTGGACCTCCACCGCCTTCCCGATGCTGACCGGCACGCTGGTCACCGCCGCCGGCTACATGCCCGTCGGCCTCGCGCAATCCTCCACCGGCGAATACACCCAGGATATCTTCCGCGTCGTCGGCCTCGCGCTGATCATCTCCTGGTTCGTCGCCGTGCTGTTCGTGCCCTATCTGGGCGTGAAGCTGCTGCCCAGGCCGCATCATCTGGTGCGCGATGCCAACGATGTCTACGATACAAAAACCTATCGTCGCCTGCGCCATGCCGTGGCCTGGTGCGTCACCCACCGCCGTATCGTCATCGCCATCACGGTGGCCACCTTCCTCGCCTCGCTCGGCGGCTTCGCCGCCCTGCCCCAGCAATTCTTCCCCAGCTCCGACCGGCTGGAGGTGGTGATCGATCTGCGCCTGCCCGAGGGCGGCTCCTGGCGCGCCACCAACGCGGCGGTGCAGGAGATGGAAAAGGTGATCGCCGCCCAGCCGGGCATCGTGAACTCGGCCGCCTATATCGGCATCGGCGCGCCGCGCTTCTTCCTCGCCTCCAACCCGGAGCTCGACACCCCCAATTTCGCGCAGTTCGTCGTCAACACCGACACCATTGCCCACCGCGAGGCGCTGGTGGCGCTGTTCGAGCGCATGGCCGACGACGCCGCGAAATCCGGCACCGCCGACATCCGCCTGCGCCCCGCCCGCCTCGAACTCGGCCCGCCGGTCGGCTATCCCGTGCAGTTCCGCATCCTCGGCCCCGACCCCACCCAGCTGCGCGCGATCGCCGAGAAGGTGCGCGCCGCGATGCGCGCCGATCCGCGCATGCGCAACATCAACGACAGCTGGGGCAACCCCGCCCCGCGCGTCACCATCGCCATCGACCAGGACAAGGCCCGCATCCTCGGCGTCTCCAGCCAGGACGTCGCCAATCTGCTGCAGACCCTCATGCAGGGGGCCACCGTCACCGCCTACCGCGAGCGCAACGACCTGATCCCGGTGGTGATCCGCGCGATCGACTCCGAGCGCCTCGATCTGGATGCGCTCGCCGACATCGCCCTGCCCTCGGCCAGCGGCCACGCCGTCCCGCTCGGCCAGATCGCCCGCATCACCTCCGGGCTGGAGGAGCCGATCATCTATCGCCGCGCCCGCCTGCCGGTGATCAATGTCCGCGGCGACATCGCCGATGCCACCCAGCCCGCCGTCGTCACCGCCGCCATCCAGTCCGCCGTGGATGCCATCGCCGCCAGCCTGCCGCCCGGCTACCGCATCGAGACCGGCGGCGCGGTGGAGGAAAGTGCCAAGGGCCAGGCCTCGGTGAATGCCGGCATGCCGCTGATGGTGCTGACGATGGTGGCACTGCTGATGCTGCAATTGCAGAGCTTCGGCCGCGTGGCTCTGGTGATCGCCACCGCCCCGCTCGGCCTCATCGGCGTCACCGGCGCGCTGATGGTCTCCGGCCGCCCCTTCGGCTTCGTCGCGATGCTCGGCATCATCGCGCTCGCCGGCATCATCATGCGCAACTCGGTGATCCTGGTGGATCAGATCCGCCAGGACCTCGAACTCGGGGTCGCACCGATGGACGCCATCGTGAACGCCGCGGTGCGCCGCTCCCGCCCGATCACGCTGACCGCCGCCGCCGCCATCCTCGCCCTGGTGCCTCTGGCTCTGTCGGTGTTCTGGGGCCCGATGGCCATCGCCATCATGGGCGGGCTGCTGGTGGCCACCATCCTCACCCTGTTCTTCCTGCCCGCCCTTTACGCCGCCACCGGCGGGCTGAACGTCGCACCCGCCCGCACCACCGCCACCACCCCCCGCGCAACCGCGCTGCCCGGCGCGCCGGAGGCCGCGCACCGCGCCTGAGATCTGTCACCGGTGAAGCCTGTCACCGGCGCGTGCTTTGGTTCGCCCGGCGGATCGGCTAAGAGCCTCCCATCCAAAAGGGAGCCCCGCCATGCGCCGCACCATCCTCGCCGTCAGCCTGCTCCTGGCGCCACCCGCTCTCGCCCAGCCCGCCGCGCCCCGCGTGGGCACCATGCCGGTCGCGCTGAAGGGCGTCGCCCAGGGCGCGGAGTTCGTCGGCCGCGTTGACGCCATCGACAAGGTCCAGCTCCACGCCCGCATCACCGGCACGCTGGAGGAGGTCAGCTTCAAGGAAGGCGACGCCATCGCCGCCGGCGCGCCCCTCTACAAAATCGACCGCGCCCCCTTCGAGGCCGCCCTCCAGCAGGCCCAGGGCGCGGTGCTGCTCGCCCAGGCCACCTACGCCAACGCCTCCGCCCAGCGCGCCCGCACCCAGGAACTCGTCCGCACCAACGCCGCCCCCGCCGCCCAGCTCGACACCCGCATCGCCGACGAAAAGAACGCCCAGGGCAACCTGATCAGCGCCGACGCCGCGCTGAAACAGGCGCAGATCAACCTCTCCTACGCCGACATCACCGCCCCCGTCGCCGGCGTCATCGGCCGCAGCGCCGTCACCCGCGGCAACATCGTCGGCCCCGACAGCGGCATCCTCGCCACCATCGTCTCCGAGGACCCGATCCGCGTCACCTTCCCGGTCAGCCAGCGCTTCCTGCTCACCCTCGACCGCACCCGCCTGCAGAATGCCGGCGACAAGGCGGTGGTGCGGCTGCGCTTCGCCGACGGCACCGAGTATCCCCAGACCGGCCGCATCGATTTCGTCGACAACATCGTCGATCGCGCCACCGACACGGTGCTGGTGCGCGCCCAGTTCGCCAACCCCAACCGCATCCTGGTCGACGGCCAGCTGGTCCGCGTGCGCGTCGCCGCCGCCCAGACGCAGGACCAGGTGGTGGTGCCGCAGGCCGCCATCCTCGCCGACCAGCAGGGCGCCTATGTCTTCACCGTGGTCGACGGCAAGGCCACCGTCACCCGCATCCGCCTCGGTGCGGCCGAGGGCACCGATGTGGTGGTGCAGGACGGGCTGAAAGGCGGCGAACAGCTCATCGTCGTCGGCATCGAATCGCTCCGCCCCGGCATTGCCGTCACCCCCGTCCCGGTGATCCCCGGCACCACCGCCACCGGAGGCTGAGCGATGATCTCCGCCACCTTCGTCCGCCGCCCGCGCCTCGCGGGCGTCATCGCCATCGTCACCACCATCGCCGGCCTGGTCTCGCTGCTGACCATCCCCGTGGCGCAATATCCCGACATCGTCCCCCCCCAGGTCTCGGTCACCACCTTCTATCCCGGCGCCTCGGCCGCGGTGGTCGAAGCCACCGTCGCCCAGCCGCTCGAAAGCCAGATCGTCGGCGTCGACAAGGCGATCTACATGAAATCCGTCTCCG
>CAIVDX010000406.1 GCA_903904805.1 uncultured Rhodospirillales bacterium | reverse complement strand
GCTTGCTGCCTACAAGAAAAAACTCAAATCGCTGCGTGGCCTGCCCACCGCGCTGCGCGACGTGCTGGAATCGCTTCCCGCCGCCACGCATCCGATGGATGTGATGCGCACCGGCGTCTCCGCGCTCGGCGCGATCCTGCCGGAGAAGGAAACGCACGACGCGCCCGGCGCGCGCGACATCGCCGATCGGCTGATGGCCAATCTCGGCTCGATGCTGCTCTATTGGTTCCACTACGCGCATAATGGCCGCATCATCGATGTGGAGACCGATGATGACAGTATCGGCGGTCATTTCCTGCACATGCTGCATGGCGCGCCGCCCTCGGCCAGCCATGTGCGCGCCATGCACACCTCGATGATCCTCTACGCCGAACATGAGTTCAACGCCTCCACCTTCGCCGCGCGCGTGATCGCCGGCACCGGGTCAGACAAGTATTCCGCCATCACCGGCGCGATCGGCGCTCTGCGCGGCCCCAAGCATGGCGGCGCCAACGAAGTCGCCTTCGAGGTGCAAAACCGTTACACCAGCCCCGACGATGCCGAAGCCGACATCCGCGCCCGCGTCGCCAATCGGGAGGTCATCATTGGCTTCGGTCACCCGGTCTACACCACCGGCGACCCACGCAACGTGGTGATCAAACGCGTCGCCCACGCACTCAGCACCGAAGCGAACGATCTCCGCATGTACGACATCGCCGATCGTCTGGAAGCGGTGATGTGGGACGCGAAAAAGATGTTCCCTAACCTCGATTGGTTCTCGGCCGTCTCCTACCACATGCTCGGCGTGCCAACAGCGATGTTCACCCCCCTGTTCGTGATCGCCCGCACCTCCGGCTGGGCAGCCCATGTGCTCGAACAACGCGCCGACAACAAAATCATCCGGCCCTCGGCTGTCTATACGGGCCCTGAGGATTTGGTGTTCGTGCCGTTGGCGGAGCGAAAGTAAGGCTGGGGGCTTCGCCCCCAGAGTCCCCATTGTAGCCTCGATACCCCAATGGGGGTTCGGAGACAGAGCCCAGGCATTACTTCTTTTCTGTCAAAGCCTCGATCAACACCGGCCCTGATGCCATATAGCCTTCCAAGGGCCGGGTGATCTTGCCGCGCAGCATGGGTGTGCAGGTGGGGTTGTGGGATTGGGTGAAGACCGCGCCGGCGTCTTTGGCCTGGTGCAGAAAGCGGTCGAGATGGCGCATCGCGCCGGTGGGCAGGTCGTGCAGCACGATCTGGGTCCAGTCCTGGCTGGCGCATTGCTCCATTGCCGTTTCGACCCAGCCATCGATGTCCACCCAGTCGCGGGGGATCGCGTTCCACAGCACCAGCGTGTAGGCGCCCTCGATCAGGTGGTCGACGACGGCGGGCTGCAGCAGGCGTTGGTCGAGATTGCCGCCGCCGCCGAACGGGCGGAAGAAATGATCGGGGTGGATCAGATTGCCGAGTTCCCTTTGTGTGTCAGCGATTTCGGCGACGGCCGCGGGCGGATCAGGCATCAGCCCGAGCGGGGTCTGATGGGTCCAGGTATGGTTGCAGATCCAGTGGCCCTCGGCGTGCGCGCGTTCGGCGCAGGCGCGGGCCTCGCGCGCGGCGATGCGGTGGCCGAGCACGCAGAACGTCGCCAGCAGCCCGTGCCGCGTCAGCGTGTCGAGCACCGCTGGCGTGGTGTCTGGCGTGGGGCCGTTGTCGAAGGTGAGGGTGATCTTCACTCCGCGGCAAGCTTCTGTGCGACCGCGGGGGCGAGCACCACGTCGAACGTGACCGTGGAGAAGGGCTCGGTGGAGATCGTGCCGGCGGGCGTCATGCCGGGTTCGTGGTCCTCGAAGAAGATGATCAGTTCTGGGCGGACGCCATAGACGGCGTCGGAATCGATGTAGTCCGCGCCGCCGCGGAAGATGTGGGTGATCAGCGTCTGGTAGCCAGGCGCCTGCACGGTGGCGTGGATGTGGGCCGGGCGCTCGTGGCTGATGCCGGTGGCGGCCACGAGTTCGCCCACCGGGCCGTCGATCGGAATCGAATAGTGGCAGGGTTCGACTGTCGTGACGCAATAGCGGCCGTCGGCGTCGGTGCGGAACTTGGCGCGCAGATAGGCGTCGCTCGCGCCGACCTGGCATTCATACAGGCCGTTCTGGTCCGCCTGCCATGCATCGATCAGCGCGCCGGCGATGGGCTTGCCGTTCATGTCGGTCACGCGGCCTTGCATGAAGGAGAGCTTGCCGGGCGCGCCGAAGCGCATGTCGCCGCCCATCGGCAGCTCGGGGCTGCCGGCGATGAAGAACGGGCCCTCGACCGTGTTCGGCGTGGCACCCGCGGGTACTTTCTGGTCGATCATCACGGTGAGCATCGACAGGCCCAGCACGTCGGACAGCAGCATCATCTCGTTGCGCTTGTCGTCAGACATCTTGCCGCAGCGGATCAGGAAATCCAGCGCGGCGAGCCATTCCTCGCGGGTGAGCTGCACCTCGCGCGCGTAATCGTGCAGGTGCTGCACCAGTTTTGTCATCAGCTCGACCATGCGCGGGCTGGCCGCGTTGGAATAGCGTGCCTGGACTTCGCTGGTGATGGTGTCGTCGGTCACTGCGGCCATGGTGTTTCTCCCTGTCTATCCGGGGCTTTTACCATGTCGGTTGCCGCTTGACAGGGGCTGTCGGCGGTGGGCAGCTGTGGGCGGATTTGTGGGAGGACAGCATGGAACGACCGATTTTGGCGACGACCGTCGTGGGCAGCGTGCCGCAGCCGGCGTGGCTGGTGGATCTGAACAAGCTCACCACGCGGATGCCGCCGCGGGTGCGCGCCTCCGACCTGTGGCGTGTGCCGGAGGGTCTGCTTGAAACCGCGCAGGACGATGCCACCATCCTGGCGATCCGCGCGATGGAGCGGGCGGGTGTGGACATCATCACCGACGGCGAGATCCGGCGTGAGAGCTATTCCAACCGTTTCGCCGCCAATCTCGAGGGTGTCGACCTCGACAAGCCTGGCGAGGTGGTCGGCCGCACCGGCAAGATGCTGCTGGTGCCGCGCGTGTGCGGGCCGATCAAGCGGCGTGCGCCGATCGAGGTGCGGGACATGCAGTTTCTGCGCGCCAACACCGATCGGCTCACCAAGATCACGCTGCCTGGTCCGTTCACCATGGCGATGCAGGCGAAGAACGAATATTACGAGGACGACGAGGCGATGGCGATGGCCTATGCCGAAGTCGTCAATGCGGAGCTGCATGATCTGAAGGCTGCCGGCGCCGATGTGGTGCAGCTCGATGAGCCCTGGCTGCAGGCCAAGCCCGAGCAGGCGGCGAAATACGGCATCAAGGCGGTGAACCGCGCGCTGCAGGGCATCGAGGGCTCAACGGTGCTGCATCTGTGCTTCGGCTATGCGCATGTCGTGCCTGAGAAGCCGCATGCCTATACCTTCCTCACCCAGCTTGCGGACTGCATCGTGCGCGAGATCTCGATCGAGGCCGCGCAGCCCAAGCTGGATCTGACCGTGTTGAAGGAACTGCCCGGCAAGGTGATCCATGTCGGCGTGCTGGATCTGTCAAACCCTGAGGTGGAGACTGCCGAAATTGTCGCGGGCCGAATCCGCCACGCGATGCAGTATCTGCCGCCGGAGCGCATCGTCGCCGCCCCGGATTGCGGCATGAAATACCTGCCGAAAGACGTCGCCTTCGGCAAACTCGCCGCCATGGCCGCGGGTGCTGCCATCGTCCGCGCCGAACTCGCCTGACAGGGCCGCAGGGTTTCGGCGCGACCGCACCGAAACGTTCAAAAGCTCTTTGGTTCTTTCTTTCAAGAAGGAACGTTCTTTCTTGAAAGAGGAACCAAAGAACTTTTGAACGCTTAGCCCGGTTTCTTGCCTGAGAGATCGGAGAGGGGGACGGGGACCCAGCGCAGGCCGTCGGAACCCTGGACCAGGATCAGGATCGACTTGCGACCTTCCTTGCGCACCTCAGCGACGCGGGTGAGCATCTCGGCGGGGGTGTTCACCGCCTTCTGCTGGACCTCGACGATGATGTCGCCGACCTTGATGCCGCGTTCTGCCGCTCCGCCGGCGCCCACCTCGGTGATCACCACGCCCTTCTGATCCGCGCCGATAGAATATTTCGCGCGCGTGTCGTCATCGATGGCGGCGACTGTCACGCCGATGTCGGGCACCTTGGTGAATTTGGTGGCATCCGGCTTTGCCGCCGGTGCGGCCGCGGCGGCCTGCTGGTCGTCGGGAAGTTCGGCGACGGCGACTTGCAGATTCACGGGCTTGCCGTCACGCCACACGACCACCGGCACATCCTTGCCGATCGCCGTCTCGGCCACGATGCGCGGCAGGTTGCGCATCTCCTTCACATCCTGGCCGTTGAATTTCAGGATGATGTCGCCGTTCCGGATCTTTGCCTTCTCAGCCGGCCCGCCATCATTCACGCCGGCGACCATCGCGCCGGACGCATCCTTCAGCCCGAGGCTCTCGGCGATGTCGGGCGTCACCTGCTGGATGCGCACGCCCAGCCAGCCGCGCTTGGCCTTGCCGAAGTCTTTCAGCTGCGCAACGACGTTCTTCGCCATGTTCGACGGGATCGAAAATCCGATGCCGATCGACCCGCCGGAGGGCGAGTAGATCGCGGTGTTGATGCCGATCACCTCGCCCGCCATGTTGAACAGCGGCCCGCCGGAGTTGCCGCGATTGATCGCGGCATCGGTCTGGATGAAATCGTCATACGGGCCCTGCCGGATGTCGCGCCCGCGCGCCGAGACGATGCCGGCCGTCACCGAACCGCCGAGGCCGAACGGATTGCCGATCGCCAGCACCCAGTCGCCCACGCGCTCGGAATCGCTGTCGCCAAACGGGACGGCGACGAGCTTGTGCTCGGTTTCCACCTTCAGCACGGCGAGATCGGTGCGCTCATCGCGGCCGACCAGCTTGGCCTTGATGTTGGTGTTGTCCTGGAGGATCACGGTGATTTCGTCCGCGCCGTCGATCACATGGTTGTTGGTGACCACATAGCCGGCGGTGTCGATGATGAAGCCCGAGCCAAGTGACTGGCTGCGCCGCGGCGGGGCGTTCGGCGAGCCCTGACCTTGCCGGTTGCGCTCCATGAAATCCTTGAAGAACTGCTCGAACGGCGAGCCGGGCGGGAAGCTCGGGATCTCCGGGCCGGCGCCGGGGCCACCGCGCTCACCATGCTCCGCGCGCGGCGGGCCGTTGGTGGTGGAGGAGATGTTCACCACCGCGGGCAGCAGCTTCTCGGCCAGGTCGGCGAAGCTGTCAGGCGCACCGCGCGCCACGCTTGGTGCGGGCGCCAGGGTGGGGAGTGTCAACGCGGCGGCGAGTGCCAAGGCGCGAAGGGTGGTCTGACGCATGAGAGATGCCCTCGGAAAGCGAAGTGGATCGGCAGGATATGGGGCAGGCGGTGGCAGGTTTAAGGCGAGCCCCCCACAGTTGGAGCCTGTTTCAGCAGATTGAGAAAGCCCTCGTCCGGCGACAGCACCAGCCGCGAGCGGCCGGTGTCAAACACTGTCTTGTAGGCCTGCAATGTCCGCCAGGTGATGAAGAATTGCGGATCGACGCTGGCGGCGGTGGCGTAGGTGCGGCTGGCCTGGGCCTCGCCCTCGCCGCGCAGCTTGTCGGCCGAGGCGCGGGCATCGGCGAGCAGCACGGTACGGTCGCGCTCGGCATCGGCGCGGATGCGGGCGGAGACCTCGGCCCCCTCGGCACGCGCCTGTGCGGCGATGCGCTGCCGCTCGGACTGCATGCGCGACAGGATCGCCTGGGTGTTCTCCTCCGGCAGGTCCGCGCGCCGGATGCGCACGTCATCCACCGCCACGCCGAAGCCGCCCATCTCAGAATTCACCTGATCGCGGATCAGCCCCATGATGCGGCCACGCTCGGCGGAGAGCACATTCAGCAGCGTCTCATTGCCCAGAACGCGCCGCAGCGATGATGACACGACGGAGGAAAGCCGCGCGCGGATGCCGGCCTCGGTTGCGCCCACGGCCTGATAATAGCGCAGCGGGTTGGTGATGCGGAACCGCGCGAAGCTGTCCACGATCAGCCGGCGCTGGTCGCCGAGGATCACTTCCTCCGAGGCGATGTCCACATCCAGCAGTCGGCGGTCGAAGCTGATCACGGTCTGGATGAACGGGATCTTGGCGTGCAGGCCGGGCGTTTCGATCACCCGGATCGGCTCGCCGAACTGTGTCACCAGCACCTGCTCGGTCTGCGACACGGTGAACAGGCTGGCGCTGCCAAGGATCAGCACAACCACCAGGGCGATGAGAAGAACGGGAAGGGACTTGCTCATCGCGGGATGCTCCGAAGGCTCGGCTGGGGCGGCGGCGGCGGGGCCATCGGCGGCGGCTGCTGCGCATCCGGCGAGACCGCGGCCACCGGCACCGGCCCGGTGGGCAGCAATGGCAGAATGCCGCGCAGGCTCGGGTCCACCACGGTGGCCGGGTTGTGCGACAGCAGATCCTCCATCGATTCGATGTAGAGCCGCTTCAGCGTGACATCCTTCGCCGCCTGATAGGCGGTCAGCACGCTGTTGAAGCGTTGCGCCTGGCCCGTTGCCTCGGCGATCGCCGCCTGGCGGGCGCCTTCGGCTTCGGCCACCAGCCGTGCCGCCTCGCCGCGGGCGCGGGGGATGATGTCGTTGCGATAGCTCTCGGCCTCATTGCGCAGCCGGTCGGCGTCGGTGTTTGCCCGCTGCACATCGCGGAAACTGTCGATCACGGCCGCAGGCGGATCGACGCGCTGCAGCTGCACCTGGGTAATTTCCACGCCCGCCTTGTACTGATCCAGGATTGCCTGGGTGCGAGCCAGCACGCCGGTCTCGATGCGTGCGCGCGCCTCGGTGAGCGCGGGCTGAATCGGCGTGCTGCCGATCACCTCGCGCATCACGCTCTCCGCGGCGGATTTCACCGTCAGCGTGGGGTTGCGCGTGTTGAACAGGAAATCGCCGACATCGCGGATCTTCCAGAACACCGCGAAATTGATGTCGATGATGTTCTCATCGCCGGTCAGCATCAGGCTCTCGGCCGGCATCTCGCGTGTTTTCGGGTCAAGTGACGCGCCGGTGCCGGGCACGAACTGGTCCGAGCGGTAGCCCACATCGGTGCGGTTGATGCGGGTGACGGCCGGCAGCGCGACCTGCTCGATCGGCCAGGGCAGATGATAATTCAACCCTGGCGGGGTGGCGCGGGTGAAGGCGCCGAAGCGCAACACCACGCCAAGCTCGTCAGGCTGCACACGATAGATGCCGGTGGCGAGCCAGAGCGCCACCAGCGCCAGCGCGCCCAGGCCGAGCAGTCGCCCATTGCCGCCATTGAACAGCGCGCCGAACCGACCGCCGCCGGAGGAACCGCCGCCAAAGCCGCCACCGAACCCGCCGCCGGAGCCGCCTGCCGGGGGAAGCAGCTTGCGCAGCCATGCCTGCGCGGCGGCGATCAGCGCATCCAGATCAGGGCCCTGCTGGCCGCCGCCGCCACCGGGCGGCCAACCGCCACCGGGGCCGCGCCCGCCATTGCCCGGCCCGCGCCCCTCACCGGCTGGCGGCGGTGTGCGTGGCCCACCGCCATTGCCAGGCGGTGGCGGGTTGCCCCACGGGTTGTTCGGAAAAGCGAGCGGGCCGCTGTGGGGGCCGCCGTTGGTCGTCCAGGGCATGCGCGCTTAGGCTCCTGAGAGGGCGTGTTCGCGGATCGTCTCATTGGGTGCGATCACCAGATGGTGCGATCACCAGATTTGGCGGCGCGCCGGGCTTGCGCCATACAGCCGCCCCCATGATCTGTCCAACGAACGTGATGGGCCGGTGAGCGGTTGGGGGTGTGACGCGCCAGCATCTCACCCAGATATTGATACAGCAGAACAGGTTTGCAAGCGATGAGCGATCCCGAGACCGAGCGACTGATGAATGTGCTGCGCGCCGTGCGCGATCCCGCCAGTGGGCAAGATATCGTCTCGGCCGGTCTGGTCGACGGGCTGCAGCAGCGCGACGGTCTGGTGCAGGCCAGCCTGCTGGCCAACCGCGACAGCGCCAGCGAGATGGAGCATGTCCGCGCTGCCGCCCAGGCCGCACTCGCTGCCGCACCCGGGGTGCGCAATGCCGCCGTGGTGCTCACCGCGCATCGTTCTGCCCCCGCCGCCCCTGCGCAGCCCGCCCAGCCCGATCGCAAGCTGCTGCTCGGCAGCGTGACTCACGTGATCGCCGTCGCCTCGGGCAAGGGAGGAGTGGGCAAATCCACCACGGCGGTGAATCTCGCGGTCGCTCTCGCCAAGAGTGGGCAGAAAGTGGGCCTGCTGGACGCCGATGTGTTCGGCCCCAGCCTGCCAACCATGCTCGGCCTCGATCGCAAGCCGGACGTGGTGAACGGCGAGCTGATCCCGCTGAAGGCCTGGGGCCTGTCCGCCATGTCGATCGGCTTCCTGGTCGATCCGAAGCAGGCGATGATCTGGCGCGGCCCGATGGTGATGGGCGCGCTCGAACAGCTGATGGGCCAGGTCGCCTGGGGCAAGCTCGACATCCTGGTGATCGACATGCCGCCCGGCACCGGCGACGCGCAGCTCACCATCGCCCAGCGCGTGAACCTCGCAGGTGCCGTGATCGTCTCCACCCCGCAGGACATCGCGCTGGCCGACGCCCGCCGCGGCGTGGCGATGTTCGAAAAGACCCGCGTGCCGGTGCTCGGCGTGGTGGAGAACATGAGCTTCTTCTGCTGCCCGAACTGCGGCCACCAGACCAACCTGTTCGGCCATGGCGGCGCCCAGGCCGAGGCCGCCCGCATGGGCGTGGACTTCCTCGGCGAAGTGCCCCTGCTGCTTGACATCCGCACCAACGCCGACGCCGGCACCCCGATCGCCGCGAGCGAGCCGGAGAGCGTGGCGGGCAAGGCCTATGCCGCGCTGGCGGCGCGGGTTTTGGCCAAGCTGGAGCGGGCTGCCACGCCCAAGGGGCCGGTCATCAAGATCAGTTGAAGCACGGGTTTCTTTTTGAAGAATGACGCAGGGAACTTTTGTGACTGCGGCACTTATTCCGCACCGAGCAACGTGGACAGCGATGCGAAGTCTGTGGCGCCTCGCCGCACGATGTGGATTGGGGCGTCGCTGAACCGTGCCAACACGGCGGCGGTCTCGAAGATGTCGACGGGGGAAAATGCGGTCTCATTCACCGCGATCGCCGCCACCCGCAGACAACGCAGCGCTGTCAGCGTGTGACTTAAGGCGCCAAGATAGCTGCCGCAGACAAGCAAAACCGGAATATCCAGCGCCGCGATCCAATCCAGTACGGTGTGCCGATCGTCCAGCGGCACCATCACACCGCCCACGCCCTCGATCAGCGCCGGACCGGCCGATTTGCAGAAATCGACGAGCGCATCGAAATCAATCGCCCGCCCCTCGTGCCGCGCTGCCATGTCCGGCGACAAGGGGGCGGAGAACCGCCAGGGTGACATCGCCGCGACGGCGTCCGCGCTGGGCGCACTCCCCTGTGCTGTCAGCAAACGCCCGGCATCGCTCTCAGCCGCCCGCGCCGGATCGTACCCGCTCATCACCGGCTTCAACGCCCGAATTGGCCGCTGTCGAAGCATCCCGCAGGAGACATAGGTTTTCCCGATATCAGTACCCGTTCCGGTGACGAACAACCGCATCAGCGCAAGCCGCGCACCGCCTCGGCGAGCGCGCGCACTTGCGCCTCGCTGTGCCCCGCCGTGAAGGTGAAGCGCAGCCGCGCGGTGCCGGCCGGCACGGTTGGCGGACGGATCGCCGCGACCAGATAGCCCGCCTCCGCCAGATCAGCCGACGCTGCCAAGGCTGCCTCCGACTCTCCCAGAATCAGCGGCACGATCGGACTTGCCGCCACCGGAAGCTCGCAGAGTTGTGTGAATAATTGGGCCAACTTCACCGGTCGGGCGCACACCACCGGATCGGTGGCAATGATATCCAACGCCGCGGATGCCGCCGCCACCACGCCGGGCGGCAAGCCTGTCGAGTAAACGAATGACCGCGCCCGCGTGCGCATCACCTCCACCACAGCATGCGACGCACACAGATATCCACCGTAGCCACCAATGGCTTTTGACAAGGTGCCCATCTGCAACGGCACCCGGCCGGCACCTGGCAGATGCGAGCTGCCGCGCCCATCCGCCAGCACACCCACACCATGGGCATCATCGCTCATCAGCCAGGCATCATGTGCCTCGGCCAATGAAGCGATCTCGCCCAGCGGCGCAAGATCGCCATCCATCGAGAACACACCGTCGGTGAGGATCAGCGCCCGCCCATGTGCGGCGCGATGTGTGGCCAGCAGTTCCGCAAGATGGCCAACATCATTGTGCCGGAAGCGATGCATCGTGGCTGCCGACAATTGCCCGCCCGCCCAGATGCAGGCATGCGCCAACTCGTCGATCAGCAACAGGTCACCGTGGCCGGCGAGCGTAGGGATGATGCCGATATTCGCGAGATAGCCGGAGCCGAACACAACGCAATCTTCGGTGCCCTTCAGCCGCGCCAGCCGCGCCTCCAGCCCGGCGAACAGGGGATGATTGCCGGTCACCAACCGCGAGGCACCGGCGCCTACGCCATGCGCACGCGTGGCCTCGATGGACGCCGCGATCACCCTCGGATGGTGCGAAAGATTGAGATAGTCATTGCAGCAGAAGCTGATCAGATCGCGCCCGCCACGCGTGATGTGGATGGCATCGGTGCGCGGGCTCTCCACCAGGCGGCGGCGGATGGCGCGGCGCTCCAGATCGGCCAGGCGCGCGGTGGCGAAGGCTTCCAGTGACTGCATGGCAGGACTATTAAGGCCAACAGACCGGATTGAACACAGGCCCGAATCAAACACAGGATTGCCCGATGCTGGACGCCCCCGTCGCCACCAAAGCCCCGCCGCGCTTCGACTGGACCCGCGCGGAGGTCGCTGCCTTGATGGCGCTGCCATTCCCCGAGCTGATCTGGCGCGCGCAGGGCGTGCATCGCGCCTGGCATGACCCGACCAAGGTGCAGGTCGCCACGCTGCTCTCCATCAAGACCGGCGGCTGCCCGGAGGATTGCGCCTATTGCCCGCAGAGCATCTCTTACGAGACGGGTGTTGAGGCGAGCCGCCTGATGGATCTCGATGAGGTGCTCGCCGCCGCGCGCGCCGCCAAGGAGGGTGGTGCCAGCCGCTTCTGCATGGGGGCCGCCTGGCGGTCACCGAAGGACCGTGACATCGAGCGGGTTGCGGCGATGATCGCCGGCGTGCGCGATCTCGGCCTGGAAAGCTGCGTCACACTGGGCATGCTGACCGACCGGCAGGCCCATACGCTGCGCGATGCCGGGCTTGATTACTACAACCACAATCTCGACACCGCGCCGGAGCTCTACGGTAACATCATTTCCACCAGAACCTATCAGGATCGTCTGGAAACCCTCGGCCATGTGCGCGATGCCGGCATCGCGGTTTGTTGTGGCGGCATCGTTGGCATGGGTGAGGATGCCGATGGCCGCGCCGGGCTGATCGCAAGCCTTGCCACTCTGCCGACTCATCCTGAAAGCGTGCCGATCAACGCGCTGGTGCGGGTGGTGGGCACACCGCTCGCGGATGCGGCCGCACTCGACCCGATCGACTTCGTGCGGGTGATCGCCGCCGCGCGCATCACCATGCCGGCAAGCTATGTGCGCCTGTCGGCCGGGCGCGAGGCGATGGATGACGCGACCCAGGCACTGTGCTTCATCGCTGGTGCGAACTCGATCTTTGCCGGCGAGCGCCTGCTCACCACCAGCAATGTCGCGCCGCCGCGCGACGCCGCTTTGCTTGCGCGCCTGGGGATGGTGCCGATCCAGTGACCAACGGGCTTGAGCATCTGTGGCTGCCCTACACCCAGATGCACACTGCCGCTCCGCCTCCGGTGGCTGTGCGCACCGATGGCTGCCGCATTCAGCTGGAGGATGGACGCTGGCTGATCGACGGCATCGCCAGCTGGTGGACGGCCTGCCACGGCTATAACCATCCGGCGATCGCCGCGGCCGTTCGCGCGCAACTGGATGAGATGCCGCACGTGATGTTCGGCGGCCTGGTGCATCCACCGGCGATGCGGCTGGCAACGCGCCTGACCAATCTGCTGCCCCCCTCGCTGAACCGCGTGTTCTTCGCCGAATCCGGCTCGATCGCGGTCGAGGTGGCGATGAAGATTGCCGTGCAGAGCTTCATCAATCAGGGCGTTACCGGCCGGACCAAGATCCTGCATTTCGAGGGCGGTTATCACGGCGACAGTTTCGCCACGATGGCCGTCTCCCCGGCCGGGACGGGAATGCATCAGCGGTTTGCTGGTTTACTCGCGAAACATCCCCGTGCGCCGTTGCCGATCGACGAGGCCGCGATCACCGAATTCGCCCGCGTGGTCGATGAACATGAGGAGTCTATTGCCGCGATCCTGGTGGAGCCGCTGGTGCAGGGCGCCGCGGGGATGCGGTTTCACGCGCCCGAGGTGCTGCAATGGCTGCGCGTGGCGGCGGACTCTCTTGGTGTGCCATTGATCTTTGATGAGATATTCACCGGCTTTGGGCGTACCGGCGCGATGTTCGCGCTCGATCGCGCCGGCGTGGTGCCGGATATTCTCACCCTCTCAAAGGCCCTTACCGGGGGCACGATGGCGCTGTCCGTCTGTGTGGTGTCTGATGCAGTCTTCGCGCCTTTCTGTTCAGATGATCCGGCTGACGCGTTGATGCACGGACCGACCTTCATGGCAAATCCCTTGGCATGTGCAGCGGCGTTGGCGTCGCTGGACCTCTTCGCGCGAGAGGATCGGCTTGGTCAGGCCTGCCGGATTGAGAGCCGCATGGCGGCAGGTCTGGCGCCATGCCGCGATCTCAGGGGCGTGCTGGATGTGCGGGTGATGGGCGCGATTGGCGTGGTGCAGCTGGATCGGATCGATGATCTGGCCGGCCTGCGACGTGCATTTGTTGATGCTGGCGTATGGATCCGTCCGATCGGCGACGTGGTCTATCTCACCCCAGCCCTGACGATTGGCGATGATGATCTCGATGAGCTGACCGCCGCTATTGTCAGCCTATTGCGCGAACGCCGTTGGTAGTTCACGGCACCAAAAGTTCAAAACTTATTGGTTCTTGTTTTCAAAAAAGAACAGCCTTCTCACAAGACCAGAAAAAGCACACTCGCAACAGCCATGACAGAAGCTGCCACCCATCCGATGATCTTGAGGGGAGTTGGCAATGTCAGTGATCCCATCACCTTCGGATTGCTCGCGATCAGCAGCATCGTCACCATCAAGGGTGCGGCCAGCACGCCGTTCAGCACGGCCGACCAGTAGAGCGCCTTGATCGGGTCGATGCCGACGAAATTCAGGGCCAGGCCGACAAGGGTGGAGACCGCGATCACCCCGTAGAAGGCGCGGGCGTCGCGCAATTTGTGGTCGAGACCGGCGGTCCAGTCGAAGCACTCGCACACCGCATAGGCGCCGGAGCCGGCGAGGATTGGCACCGCAAGCAGGCCGGTGCCGATGATGCCGCAGGCGAACAGGGCAAAGGTGAATTCGCCGGCGATCGGGCGGAGGGCCTCGGCGGCCTCGGCCGAGGTGTTGATGTCGGTGATGCCCGAGGCGTGCAGCGTGGCGGCGGTGGCGATGATGATGAACAGCGACATCAGGTTCGAGTAGCCCATGCCCACCCAGGTGTCGGTGGTCATGCGCGCAAGCTCGGGCCCGGCGGTG
>CAIVDX010000405.1 GCA_903904805.1 uncultured Rhodospirillales bacterium | reverse complement strand
GCTGGTCAGCGTGCCCGAGCGTGGCCAGGGCCAGGCGCTGGCGGTGGTCGCCCCGGAGGGAGGCGTGCCGCGGGTGGTGAGTGGCGGCGCGGCGGTGGTGGATCGGCCGGTGCTGGATGCGCTCTCCTATGGCGCCGGCTCCGGGCTTTCGCTCCGCGGGCGGGCGCCGGCGGGGGCATCGTTGCGCCTGTATGCCGATGGCGCGGCGATCGGCGATGCCAGGGCGGACGGCACGGGCGGCTGGTCGTTTGCCCACAGGCTGGCGCTGAGCCCCGGCCAGCATCGTCTGCGCATCGACATGCTGGATGCGGGCGGCAAGGTGCTGGCACGCGCGGAGGTGCCGTTCGAGGCGGCCGGCGGTGGGTCGGGCGGGCCGGTGACGGTGCGGCCGGGGCAGAGCCTGTGGCGCATCGCCGAGACGGCCTATGGCGACGGGGTGCGGTATGTCGAGATCTTCGCCGCCAATCGTGGGCAGATCAGTGACCCGAATCTGATCTATCCCGGCCAGGTGTTCGCGCTGCCGCCGGCGGCACTCCCCCAGGGGTCGATCCCGGCCTCTTCCAGCCAGTCCAGATAAGGGGCGAGCCGCAGGAGGAATTCGGTGAGGTGGCTGACCAGAGCGGGCGCGCCCACCGGGGCGGCCAGGCTGGCGGACCAGGTGAGTTCGATCCGGTGATCCGGCCGCAAGGCGATCTGCCACCCCTCCGGCGCGAGGCCGGGCAGCTCCGCCAACGCGGCGAAGGCGCCGGGACGGGCTGGCGCGGCGGCGGCTGACGTGGGGACGCGGCCGAGCAGGGCGCGGGCGCGAATGGCGGTTCCGTGCAGCGTGGTTTCCACCACCCGGTCACGCCATAGGAACTGGAAGCTTGCCCCCTGCGCCGGATCGGGCCGCAGGCCACCATCAGCATCCACCGCGAACGGGCCGAGGCGGAAGCAGCCGCCGACCGGGAGCTGGCGGGCGAGCGGGCCTGCATCCTGTTGGGTGTGCTGCGCCATGGGCGCCTCCTGTCCTTGCCTGTGGCGCAGAGTGACGGGGGACTATGAAGGCGGGGTGAATGCGGGCGCGAAGGCCGGCATTCTTGCGGAGGCTTGGTGCGGAGCGTAACTTTGACGACGGTCGGTCGCGCGACCATGCATGCGGAGACATGGGTTGGACGGGCTGACACCGACGCGCACTTCACCGCCGCGCCATGGGGCTGCCCGAGGCATCCGGCCGGGTGTGGCCGCGCTGCCCTCGCGCGGCACGCTGGCGCTGCTAGCGCTGCTCTATGCGCTGGCGATGTTCTATGCGAGCACCGCGATCAGCCCGAATGGCTTTCTGTTCAAGCCGGGTGACCCGTGGGCGGCGCTTGATCGGCTCATCTACGTGGCGACCCATGGCTGGGAGCAGCATGGCTCGGACCAGCGGGCGGACTGGACCGCGAACCTGCTCATCATGGTGCCGATGGGCGCACTGGTGGCCGGCAGCCTGCGGGCGCGCAACTGGTTCCTGAGGCTGCTGGGCATGCTGATCGCGCTGGCGATCTGCCTCGCCTGGGTACTGGCGGTGAAATATGTGCAGATTTTTTTCCCGCGCACCGTCACGCTGAACTACATCGTTGCACAATCGATCGGCGCGGTGATCGGTGTGCTGATGGCGGTGCTGGGCGAGCGGCCGATCGGCGCGCTGCTGGTGGCGCTGCGGCGGCAGGACCGGGTGGCGCTGCGGGCGCTGTGCCTGATGGCGGCGTTCGCCTCGATCGCGTTCATGCTGGCGCCCTATGATCTGGCGCTGTCGGCGCAGGACATCTCGGACCGGCTGGAGAGCCTCTCACTGAGCATGCTGGTGCTGCCGTTCGGCGACCGGCCGATCTGGATGCGGCCGATTTTGTGGGCCGCCGGTGGGGTGGCGGTGGTGCCGGTGGGCATGGCGCTGTGGTTCAGCTGCGCCGATGCACCGGAGAGCCGGCGGCGCGGCATGCTGATTCGGCGCATCGTGGCGACCGTGCTGCTGACCTGGATCGCCTCGCTGTTCGTGCTGTCGGCCTCGCCTTCGATCTACACGCTGCCGAGCCGGCTGATCGGCATGGGCGCGGGGGCGGCGATGTTGGAGGCGGTGACCACGCTGCATCTGGTGCGCGCGCGGCTGTGGCTGCAGCGCGTGACGCCCTGGACGGTGTTGCCGTACCTGCTGGCGGTGGTCGCGTTCAGCGGGCTGTTCGGCCAGGGCTGGTTTGGCCTGGAGGAGGCATGGGAGCGGCTCGACAAGCGGCTGCTGCTGCCGTTGTGGTCGCATTACATGGTCTCCAAGGCGTGGGCGGCGAAGAGCACGGCGGTGCATCTGGCGCTGTATGCGCCGATCGGGGCGATGCTCTGGGCGGGTGCCAACCCGCGGCGACCGATTGGCGGGGGGCGCATTTTCCTCGCGGTCGTGCTCGCCGGGGGCCTGGCGCTGGCGGTTGAGGTGGCGCGGACGATGAAGCCGGGGATGCAGCCGGATTTCAACGATATCGGCATCGCCGCGCTGGCCGCCTGGGGCACGCTGGTGCTGCTGCCGCGCTTCTGGACGATGCTGGAGGATCTGGCGGCGAGCCGGACAGGTCGGCGATGAGGCTGGCCGCGCGCGTTGCGCTGGCCGGCCTCGCGCTGGCTGGTGCGGGTGTGGGCGTGCTGGCCTGGCCGCTGGTGCCGTGGATGTTGGGGCTCGGGCTCGCGGCCTATGGGGCGATCCTCTGGGTCTGGCCGATCGCCTGGCTGGTGCTGCTGCCGGCGCTGTCGCCGCTGGTCGATCTCTCGCTTTGGACCGGCTGGCTGCTGGTCGGCGAGCAGGACCTGCTGGTGCTGGTGACGTTGGCGGTGCTGCTGGTGCGCGCGCCCGCCCCGATGCCAACGCTGAGCCGCGCCGGCTGGGTGGTGCTGGGTCTGATGGCCGCGGCGACGCTGATCGGGCTGGCGCGCGGGCTGGTGGTGGCGGAGCCGCCGGGGGGGAGCGATCTGGTCTATCTTTCGGCGTGGAACGCGCTGCGCGTGGCCAAGCCCTGGCTTGAGGTGATGGCGCTGCTGCCGTTCCTCGCCGCCGCGTTGCGCCGGCCCGGCGGCACCGACTGGCTGATTGGCGGGATGATCGCGCTGGCCGGGCTGATCTGCATCCCGGTGCTGGTGGAGCGGCAGACCTTCACCGGGTTGGCCAGCCTGTCGACGGATTATCGGGTGATGGGCAGCTTCGCCTCGATGCATGTGGGCGGTGGGCATATCGGCGCGGCGTTGGCCTTCACGCTGCCTTTCGTGATTGTCGGGCTGGGGGGCAGGCTGCGCTGGGCCGCGGCGATCGTGCTGCTGCCGAGCCTGTATGCGCTGGCGGTGACCTTCGCGCGGGCCGCCTACGGGGCGGGGCTGGCGGCCGGGCTGGTGACGGCGGCGGTCGCGCTGGTCGGTGCGGCGCGGGGGGCGCGGGGATCGGTCGCGGCGCTGGTGCGTCGGGCGGCGTTGCCGGTGGCGGGCGCGCTGGCGCTGATGGGCGGGCTGGCGGTGATCGCGCTGGAGACGCCCTCGATGGCCGATCGTTTCGCCGCGCTGGCGCCGGACCTGGCGCTGCGCGAGGGGAATTGGCGGGCGGGCTTTGATCTGCACGGCGCCGGGCCGGGCTTCTGGGCGACGGGGATGGGGCTGGGCAGCTTTCTGCGGCTGTCGGCGGCGGCCTCGGCGCCGACCCAGGGTCCATCCTATTATCGGGTGGAGCACGCGCCCGCGCCGTTCCTGCGCATCGTGACGCGCAGCCAGTTCTATGTCGGCCATCGCGTGGGCAATGGCGCGATCGGGGCGAAGCTGGTTCTCAGCCTGCGCTGGCGGGCGCACGCGGCTGATCCGCATGCGATGCCGCCGGTGACCGGCACGGGGCGGCTGATCGTCGATCTCTGCCAGAAGATCGCGCTGTATTCGATCGATTGCGCGGATGCGACGATTGCGGCGGCGACGCCGGGGGCGTGGGAGGATGTCCGTATTGCGTTGACCGGGCCGGGCGATCCGGCCGCGATGTGGCCGAAGCCGCTGGAGTTGAGCCTGTTCTCGGATGGCGGCTCGGTGATCGACATCGCCGACGTGTCGCTCAGCGATGAGAGGGGGCGCGAGTTTCTGGCGAATGGCGATTTCAGCGCGGGCACGCAGCGTTGGCTGATCACCGACGATCATCACCTGGTCTGGCGCATCATCGACCAGTATCTGACGATTCTGTTCGAGACCGGGCTGCTGGGTCTGGCCGGCTGGGTTGGGCTGGTCGGGCTGGCGCTGCGCGGGGCGTGGCGGGTGGCCGGGCGGGGGCAGGATTTGGCGGGGGCGGCGATTGCCGGTGCGATCGCGGCG
>CAIVDX010000404.1 GCA_903904805.1 uncultured Rhodospirillales bacterium | reverse complement strand
TGCTGGCGCTGGTGGCGCTGATCCCGGGCATCTGCAACATCGTCGGCATTCTGCTGATGATCGCCGCGGTGCAGATGCTGCTGGGCCAGGCCTCGCCGCGCTTCCCCGCGCGCATTGCCCGCCGCAGCCTGCCGGCGCGGCACTTCCTCACCCTGGTGGATCGCGCGGTGCCGGTGCTGCGGCGGATCGAGACGATGGTGCATCCGCGCTGGCCGATCGCGAGCGCGCTGCTCGACCGTTTCAGCGGGGTGGGCATCCTGCTGCTGGCGCTGGCGATCAGCACCACGCCGATTCCGCTGAGCAACATCGCGCCGGCAATCGGCATCGCGTTGATCGCGCTGGCGATGCTGGAGCAGGACGGTCTGCTGATGGTGGTCGCGCTGGGGTTTGCCGGGCTGATGGTGAGTGCGGCGGTCATCGCCGTCGAGCAGGCATGGCGCGGCGCCGAATGGATCGGCCATATTTTGTAGCACTACAGCTCGATCGGATCCCGCACGACCCGATAGACCCAGGCGAGCGTGGCGCCGAACAGCAGCGCTGTCGCCACGAAGGCCGCGCGCAGGCCGAACAGCGAGGCCACCGAACCACCCACCAGTGGCCCGGCGAAGGCGCCGAACAGCGAGGCGCTGGCCGCCGCGCCGAGCACCATGCCGCGCTCGGCGGCCGGCACGCTGCGCCCGATCAGCGCGTTCGCTGTCGGCAGGATCCCGCCAATGAACAGGCCCAGCGTGAAGCGCAACGCCATGAACATCGGCAGGCTGGTCGACAGCGCCATCGGCAATGTGGCCGCGCAGGCGCCCGCCAGGCAGATCAGCAGCACCCGGCGATAGCCGATCACGTCACTGCGTCGGCCCAGGAAGGGCGAGGCCACCAGGTCACCCAGCCCCGTCATCGACACCGACATCCCCGCCAACGTGGCCACCGCGCCCGCCCCGGCGGAGAGTTCCTGAACGAACAAGGTCATCACCGGCACCACCGATCGGGTGCCGATCTGGGTCATCAGCAGCACCGCCATCAACGCCGGCAGGCCGGGGGTGCGGGCGAGCAATGCGAGGCGCTGGCTCCAGGACGAGCGCCGGATGCCGCCCGCCCCGGGCGGCGGCTCGCGCACCAACGCCACCGTCACCAGCAGCGCCATCCCCGCCATCACGCCGGTGTACACGAACACCGCGCGGTAGGAGCCCATCAGGTCGGAGAGCGAGCCACCCACCACCGGACCGAGCAGCCCGCCGACCATCTGCGCCGTGCTCAGCCAGCCCAGGCAATAGCCCAATCTTCGCTCCGGCACCTGGCCGGCCACCAACGCCACCGCGGCTGAGGAAAATCCGCCGGCGGCGCCCATCAGCAATGTGAGCGCCAGCAACTGCCATGGCCCCTGCACCAGCGACATCAGTGTGGCGACAATGCCCACCCCGGCGGAGGCGCGCATCACCATCAGCTTGCGGCCGCGCCTGTCGGCCACCGCACCCCAGATCGGCGCGAGCGCGCCGGAGATGAGGAAATTCACCGAATTCAGGATGCCCGACCACATCTCCACCGAGCCCGGCTCGGCCACCCCCAGCGTGGGCAGGAACAGCGGGATCACCGGCGCGTTGGAGGTGACGGCCATGCTCATCAGGAACTGCACCGCCACCATCGACCACAGCGTGCGTCGCCACCCCTGCGCACCCGACTCCGACATCCACCACCATCCCGTATGAGCGTCATTGTCGCCTGTTGCACTGCACCCGCCAACCCGGCACCGTGCGACCGGAGCCGCTACACGGGGAAACGTCATGAGCAACATCACAGTGCCGCCGCGCACCCGCAGTGCGGGGATGCGCACCATCGACATCCATGCCCACATTACCGATCCGGAGGTGCTGGTCGCCACCCATAACCACAGCGTGTTCAGCGGCTTCGGGGCGATCCCCCGCCCCTCGCGCCCGACGCTGGATGCACAGGTGCAGGACCCCAAGGTGCATCTCGCCGACCAGATCGCCCGGCGGGTGGATCTCGCGGTGCTGGTGCATTCCACCGTGCATCAGCCCACCGGCTGGGCGGAGCTCGAGACCCAGCTGCGGCTGACACGGCGGATGAACGATGTGATGCTCGGCTGGGTGGCGCATGCGCCGGACCGTTTCATCGGCAGCATCATTCCCACGCTCGCCGACATGGCGACCGCGATCGCCGAGCTGGAGCGCTATGCGGCGGCCGGGCTGCGGCTGGTCGAGGCGCCCGCACGGGTGGGTGAATATCTCGGCCACCCGAATTTCTGGCCATTCTGGGACGCCGCGCAGCGGCTGAAGCTGCCGGTGTTCATTCATCCCGAGGGAACCTCGGACCCCTGGTTCCAGAATTACAGCCTATGGAACTCGCTGGGGCAGAGCTTCGAGGAATCGAAGGTGATGGCCTCGCTGATCTATGAGGGCACGCTCGACAAATTCCCCGATGTGCAGATCGTGATGGCGCATGGCGGCGGCTATTTCCCGCATAATATGGGCCGGGTGGATCGCAATGTGGCCAAGCCGGCGGCGATGAAGAACATCACGCTCGCGCCCAGCACCTATCTGCGACGATTTCATTACGATAGCTGCCTGTACGACCCGATCGCGCTGAAGAATCTGATCGAGCGCGTGGGCGCGGATCGCGTGGTGCTCGGCTCGGACTTTCCGTTCGGCGAGATGGACCCGATGCTTTCGATCGAAGCGCTGGACATCCCGGATTCGGCACTGCCGTTGATCGCGCACAAGAATATGGAACGTCTGCTCGGTCTCTAGGCTCGGCCACATAAGAACGGAATTGCAACATGAAACTGCTTGGATCCAGCCGCAGCCCCTATGTGGTGAAGACACGGCTCGCCATTCGCGAAAAGGGTGTGGCCTGCGAGTTCGTCGAGATTGCCGCGGCCAGCGCCGAGGTGGCGGCGGCGAACCCGCTCGGCAAAGTTCCCACGCTGGTGCGCGACAATGGTGACGGTCTGTATGATTCGCCTGTCATCGTCGAGTATATCGACGGCCTGGCCGCCCGCCCGAAGCTGATCCCCGACAGCTTCGAGGACCGCATCGAGGTGCGCCGCTGGGAGGCACTCGGCGATGGCATGATCGACGCGCTGGTGGCCATCGCACACAACGCACGCGAGCCGGAGAATCTGCGCAAAGATGCTGCGTACGTCGGCAAATATGAGAAGAAGATCAAGGCCGCGTTGGCCTCGATGGCGCGCGGGCTGGGCGATCGGGCGTTCTGCCATGGCGAGGCGTTGACACTCGCCGATATCGCCTGCACCGCGGCCCTCGCCTATCTCGATCGCAACCTGCCTGATGAAGGCTGGCGCGCGATTCACCCGGCGCTGGCGCGGCACTATGCCCGGCTCAGCGCGCGTCCGTCATTCGCCGAGGCGACCGGGGGATAGCATCGACAGGGGAGGCCGTCTTTCATGAAGGAAAGAAGCAAAGACCCCTTGAATCTCTTTTATCGCGCAATCGGCTTGAGTGGATCTGGGAGATCGCGTTGGGGGATCTGCACGGGCTGAGGCTGGGCGGCGCGGTCGATCCGATCCTCGCCAGTGATCCGGGGGTGCTGCTGCGCGATTTCGAAAGCCTTGGTGATGGCTGCGAGTTCGGGCTGGTGCAGCGCTGCGCGGGGATCGAGCCACTGGGGCTGCTGCGCTTTGCCGAAATCGCCCATGCACCCTTGCTCGATCTGATCGCGGCCGAGTTCCCGCCACTGGGCGACGATGTGCGGATCGACATCGCGGCAAATGATGAATTCTGTGCCACGATCCCGCGCTATGGCATTCTCTATCATACCGGCTTTTTCGCCGGGCAGATCAGCGCGGACGATGCGCTCCTGAAGGAGCGCGTGCGGCTGGATTTCTATTGCCGCAAGATGATGCAGACGGTCCGTGACGGAGCGAAGATCTTTGTCCGCTTCGACGACCGCGTGGGCGAGGCGGAGATCCGCGGGCTGGCGGATCGCCTGCGCGGATTAGGCGCTGCCAGACTCCTTTGGATCGATATTGCGCCGGAGCCGGACCTGGTGGGCCGCGTCAGCCAGATCGCGCCCGGCCTGCTTCGGGCATACCTCGGGCGGCATGCACCTGATGCGGCACCCGATCCGGCCACGCTGGCACTGTGGTTCCACATCCTCCGCACCGCGCACGACCTGCTGATCGGCGGCGAGCCTGACCGGGACCTGGTCTTGCGCGGCGGCTGGACACTGCCACGCGGGGCAGAGGCAAGCCTGTCGCGCATGGTGCCACGCCGCCTGCCGGGTCATCCGGTGGTGGAGCACGGATTGTCAGTCACCAAGGACGTGCATGACGGCAGCGTTCTGACTTACGAGATTCGCCAGGGCATGCGCGCCGGCGCGATCTACTGCATCTCCGCCTGGGTATGGCTCCCTGCCGACTTCGTCGGCACCAGGGTCTGCCTGTTGGCGAACGGATTCTCCAGTCTGGCAAGCTGGCCGGCCGACCTGTCGCGGCGGGAGCAATGGCAACACGTGACAACGTCGTTCCGGCAGCCAGGCAGCGTCGAAGGCGCCTCACCCGCGCTCATGGTGACGGCAGACGCTGACACGAGGCTGTATTCAACCTGCTGGCGGCTGGATGTCGGCGCGGTGCCGCCGGCCTATCTGGACGACGAAATCTGAGCGCGTTTCAAAGACCGAGTTTTGCGCGCACCGGCTGCGGCCAGTTGGCGATCTCCGCGCCATGGCGGCAGAACAGCGCATAGGCCATGCGCTCATAGCCGAATCCGACGCAGGCGCTGTAGATCGCCGCGCCGTCAGGGCCGGAGAAATCATAGCTGCGGCTGAAATAATCCTTGTGCAGGTTGATCGAGGCGATCGCGGTGCTGCGACCGCCATAGAGCGCGGCATGCGCCTCGTATTTCAGCCGGTAGCCGCCCTGATAGGCGCCCTTGTAGAGCGCCTCATTGCAGAAAAACGGGTCGTCCGCCGAGACGATGGAGGATTTCAGATCGAGCTGGGTGAGCAGCAGTTCGATCTCGTTCACCAGCGCGGCGCGCTGGGCGAGGACGAAATCCTTCCGGCCGATCATCACGATCTCACGCATGGTGAAGGCCGTGAGGCGGTCAAGCCGGCCATCCTCGCTGGTTTCGTTGCGGAACACGTTGCCATGGACCGTCAGTACCTGGTCGGCCACATCGCGCCGGCCGCGCAGCAGCCAGTAGCAGCAATCGCAGATGGTCGGCGCCAGCGCGTGGGCAGCCTGGCCGATGCCGTTCTCGGCCGTGCAGCTGATGGTATTGCGGCCGGCGGTTTTGCGGTTGCGGTCGGCGAAGGTCGCGCGCGCCTGGAAGTCCGGCGCCACCCCGGCAACCAGCAGGCTGAGCTGCGGGAAATCGTGGAAATAATCGATCGCGGTGAGCATGGGCACCGGCCAGAGCGGCGGATAGGCCATCTCCCTGGCGGCACGGCGTGCGGTGATGTCCTGCACCACCGCATCGAGCGCCTGTCGCACGCGCAGGA
>CAIVDX010000403.1 GCA_903904805.1 uncultured Rhodospirillales bacterium | reverse complement strand
TGCCTGTGAGATTGGCCGCGCTTCGCGCCCTCTTCTTGGTGTCCTTTGTGCCTTGGTGGTCAATACTGTTCGCCCACCCCGTCCGCCCAACCCGACGCGCGGGCGCCCCTACTCCACCACCGGATCAAACCGCTTCGACCCCAGCCGCCACGCGGCCAGCGCCCCCAGCGCGGTCAGGGGCACAAACGCGGCGAACAGCCAGAACGCCCCCGTCTCCGCCCGCGCCACGGTGATCCCGTGCCCGAACCCGATCAGCCCGGCGATCACCCCCGACGCGGCAGAGCCCACCGCCGTGCCGATCGACTGGGTGGTGGGCGAGGACGACGAGGCGATCGCCTGCTCCCCCGCCGGCGCATTGGCGACCAGGCGCGAGACGGTGAAGGACCAGGCCATGCCGAACCCCGCCCCCTCGATCAGGGTGCAGACCGGAACCCACCACAGCCCCCCGTGCGGCACGATCAGCGCGAACAGCGCCAGCCCCACCGCGATGATGATGGCCCCGCCGCGGATGAAGGTGCGCGGGTGCGGATGGCTGGCCACCAGAAACGCCGCCGCCGTCCACGACAGGGCCTCGCTCACCAGCAGATACCCCGCCAGCAGGGGGCTGGCCCCATACAGCCGCTGCAACAGCGCCGGCAGATAGACGGTGATGCTCGCCGTCCCCGCCGTCATGCACAAGATCATCGCCAGCCCCGCCCCGGTCCCGCTCATGGGATTGGCCGCCTGGCGCGGCACCAGCGGCGCGTCGGCCCGGGCGTTCAGCCACAGAAACCCGCCCAGCAGCACAACCCCCGTCCCCGCCAGCGCCAGCGTCTGGCCGATCCCGGTCGCCAGCCCCGCCGCCCCGATCGCCACGATGGCGCCGGTCAGCACGATCAGCGAGCCGAACGGGATCCGCCCCGCCGGCGCTTCTTCCGGCCCCGTCGGCGGCGGAACCAGCACCACGGCGGCGGCCACAAACAGCACCCCCTGCGCCGCGAACACCCAGAAGGCCCCGCGCCAGAACCCCGCCTCGGCGAACAGCCCCCCGACCAGCGGACTGACCAGGCTGGCCACGCCCCACACCCCGGCGATGGCGCTCAACACCCGCGGCCACAGCGTCTGCGGAAACAGCCGCGTCACCGCGACAAAGCTCAACCCCACCACCCAGCCGCCGCCGATCCCCTGCAGCAGCCGCCCGGCGATGAACCAGCCGATCGTCGGCGCGATCGCCCCGGCGGTGCAGCCCACCGCATAGGCCAGCCCGCCCATGGCAAGCGCCCGCTTCAGCCCGATCGTCTGCGCCAGCCGCGCCGAGGTCGCCCCCGCCAGGATCGACCCGATCAGATAGATGGCCACCACCCACCCGAACCACGCCTCCCCATGAATGTCGGCGGCGACCGATGGCATGATGGTCGCGGTCATCAAGGTCTCGGCCGCATTCAGCCAGACCCCCGCGCACACCAGCGCAAACCGGGGCAGCCGCCCGTGGCCGATAATAGCCCCCCAGCCGGTCGCGTCGGCGCTATCCGGCGCGGGGGAGGCAGGCGTGGCGGTCATGGCAGGGGAATAGGGGATTGGGGGAGGGGGTGGAAGAGGGGGGCAAAAAGATGGGTGGATTCTAAATGATTGACGAACCGTTGAGCGGTTACAGTCCGGTACAGGTTTGAACTGTTTTGATGGCCGCCATTAGTCGATCAGCTAAGAAATCCCGTTTCGTCTCACACTCCCAGACTACAAGCGTCTTCCAGCCACCTTGATGCAGAGCGACTATCGCCGCCGCATCGCGAGCTTCGTTGCGCGCGAATTTCGTTGTCCAGAACTCCGTGTTAGTCGCCGGAATGGAAGCGCGAGGACATGCCGAATGTCTGTGCCAGAAGCATCCATGCACGAAGACGACCAAGCGGTGCTTTGGAAAAACCAAGTCCGGCGTTCCGGGAAGGTCGCGGCGATGAAGGCGAAATCGCAGCCCAAGGCGATGCGCGGTCCTGCGGACGACTAGCTCAGGCTTTGTGTCGACGCTCCGAATACGTCCCATCACCCGGCCAACATTCTGGGGCTGACGTCGTTCGCCGATCGAACCCTAGGAGAAAGACTCTTCGACGGCTTTGCGGGACACCGTAATCACGGGCGTTGAGAACAGCAGGTTCGAGTACGCTGTACTCTGCAGCGTCTGCCAAACGATAGAAATCATTCAGGAAGCCTCTGTGTCGCGCCCACAACAGACCCGGTACGTTTTCCACGAGAAAGAAGGTTGGTCGCAGAATGCGGACGAACTCGAAATACCGCAGGAGGAGCTTGTTTCGCGGATCGTCGATACCGGCACCGTTGATGCGATGTTCGGAGAAGCCCTGGCACGGAGGGCCGCCGATTAGGATATCGCACCCATGTTTGTCGAGGCCGGCTTCTCGCCGAAGCGTTTCCGGGCTGAGCGCCGTCACATCCTCGGTATAAAGCTTGGCAGAAGTCAGGCCCGTCTTGACCAAGTTGTTGCGATAAGTGTTGCACGCATGGCCATTTAGCTCGACCGCAGCCGCAATCTTAATGCCGGCTAAATACGCGCCAAGGGAAAATCCGCCCGCTCCCGCGAAGACGTCGCAGGCGACCACATCGTCGTCATTCCAGGTCGGCGGTGAAACGTCGAGATCGAAGGATGCGTCGTCCGTCACGAAGGCTCGATTCCTATATAGTCATAAGCTTAACCATGGATCACCGAGGTAGGTTTCGGCAACCTATGATTGTGTTTCGCGCAGGCCGATGAGCTGAGCTCCCTCAGCATACCGCATGTTCGCAGGCTTGGCGCGTGGTGCATTTAACCCTCACCTAGCGAGCCATCGGCGCTTTCCTCCGTCCCGCCAACGTCTGGCGCCGCTCATCCTCCGCGTCGAACGAGCTGCGGGACCGTTTGAGCTGCCCGGAAGGGTTCAGGTCCCGCTCGTCCCAGCCGACCACGTGCGTGACGGCGGCCGTGCCCAGGTGGATTCTGGTGAAGGTCCACAGATGGGCGATCCAGACTGGCGCAGGCCGTCGTAAGTCAGGGTCCGTCCGGGCAGTGGGGGCGCTCAATCCACCCCCTAAATCGACAACCCCACGTCCCCCTCCACCACCTGCTGCACCAGCTTCGGCGCCTCCCCCGCCTCCCACAGCCGCGCGGTGTGGACGACGCGGTAGCGGAGCGGGCCGCCGTCGGGGCGGGCGCTGCGGGTGATGGGGCGGGGGATGCAGACGAACTCGGTGCGCATTTCCTCGGCGCTCAGCCGGACCGTCGCATAGCCGT
>CAIVDX010000402.1 GCA_903904805.1 uncultured Rhodospirillales bacterium | reverse complement strand
TGCGCGCGCGCTCGGCGAGCAGACGCTGCGGCACCTTGTCCGCGGCGGTGACGGACGCATCAACCATCGCCAGCGCCCCGGCGAGGTTGCCGGCACGCCCTTCCAGCTCGGCCTGCGCGGCCACCAACTCCAGATTGGTCGGCTGCGCCCTGCGCGCCGCCTCAACCAGGCGAATGGCGTCCGGCAGCCGGTTCATCGCCACCAGCATCGTCGTCGCCGCCGACAAAGCGGGAAGATTCGCCGGCTGGATCTCCAGCACCGGCATGATCACCTCCAGCGCCTCGGCATTCTGCCCCTGCATGCTCAGCACGCGCGCCAGATTGAGCCGCGGCGGCAATGCGTCATGATTGAGCGCGATCACCTTCTTCCAGGAATCGGCCGCGCCCACCAGATCAAGCTGCGCCAACCGCACCAGACCGGTCAGATTGCCCAGCACCTGCGGCGCGACCTTGTCGCTCTTCGACAGCATGTCCAGTGTGCTGGCGGCCTTCTTCACATCGCCCGAAGCAAGCGCCGCGACAATCAGCGCCTCGCCGGCTTCCACGCGGTCAGGGTTCATCTGCAGGCTCTTGTCGAGATCGGCCTGCGCGCCCTCGGAATCGCCCAGACCCAGCTTGGTGGTGGCGATGCGTGACAGGATCTCGGGATTTTCCGGCGCCATCTGCGCCGCCTTCTGCAGCGTGTTCAGCCCCAGATTGAGCTGTCCGGTCTGGTTGTAGGCGGTGCCGAGCATCTCCAGCATTTCCGAATCGCCAACGCCGGCAGCGACACCACGCTTGAGCACCTCGACCAGATCGTTGGTCCGCCCGGCCATCCCATCGATGCGCGCCAGCAGCTTGTAGCCGGAGGGATCGGACTTGTTGCGGTTGACATAGCGCTCCGCCGCTTCGGCCGCCTGCTCAAGCTGGTTCACATTGGCCTTGACCAAAGCGAGGAAATACTCGCCGCGCTGCAACCGCGGCAGCGCCGGGGTGATCTGTGACAGCTTGGCGTTGGCCTCCTGCCATTTGGCGTTGCGGATATCGATCACCGCGGAGAAATACAGCGCGATCGGATTTTTCGGCTCCGCCTTCAGCACAACGGCCAGATCGGCGGCCGCCGCCTCGTTCTTGCCCTGGCCGAGCAATGCGCCGACACGTTGCAACCGCACCGCGTTGTTGGTCGGCGATACCGCCACCGCCTTGTCGAACGACGCGATGGCATCGTCGGATTTGCCAAGAATGCGCTGAACCTCGCCGCGAAACAGCAGCGCATCGACCGAGTCCGGCTTCACCGTCAGCGCATGATCCAGCTGCTCAAGCGCGGCGGTGGAATCATTGTTCAATGCCGCCAGGCGGGCCAGCGCGATGGTCGAATCGACATTGTCCGGCGCGAGCTGCTGGGCCTCCTGCAACGATTTGGTCGCCGCCGGAATATCCTTCAGGCCGATCTGCGCGAGACCACGCGCGATCAGCACCTGCGCCTGCTCGGCGGGAGGCATGTCGGTGCCCTTGAACTCCGCCACCAGTTCCTTGAGCTTGTTCTGCGCCAGATACGAGCGGGCCAGCGCCGGCACAATCTGCACCGGGTCCC
>CAIVDX010000401.1 GCA_903904805.1 uncultured Rhodospirillales bacterium | reverse complement strand
GCGGGCGACCAGGGCATCATGTTCGGCTATGCCTGCCGCGAGACCGACGCGCTGATGCCCGCGCCGCTCTATTACTCGCACCTGATCCTGCGCCGCATCAGCGAGATGCGCCGCAACCACGACCCGCTCGCCGCCGGCCTGCAGCCGGATGCGAAAAGCCAGGTCACGCTGCGCTATGTCGATGGCAAGCCCGTCGGCGCAACGTCGGTGGTGGTCTCCACCCAGCATGACGAAGGCATGACCGCCGCGCAGATCAAGGACCTGCTGCGCCCGATCATCCAGACCTCGCTGCCCGCCGGCTGGATGCCGCCCGACAACGAGATATACGTGAACCCGACCGGCAACTTCGTGATCGGCGGCCCCGACGGCGATTGCGGCCTGACCGGGCGCAAGATCATCGTCGACACCTATGGCGGCGCGGCCCCGCATGGCGGCGGCGCCTTCTCCGGCAAGGATCCCACCAAGGTCGATCGTTCGGCCGCCTATGCCTGCCGCTATCTGGCGAAGAACGTCGTCGCCTCCGGCCTCGCCGACAAATGCACCCTGCAGATCAGCTACGCCATCGGCGTGTCCGACCCGCTGTCGCTCTATGTCGACCTGCACGGCACCGGCAAGGACGTGGACGAGGCGAAGCTGGAAAAGACCCTGCGCGCGCTGATGAACCTGCGCCCGCGTGGCATCCGCGAGCATCTGCACCTCAACCGCCCGATCTATGTGCCCACCTCCGCCTACGGCCATTTCGGCCGCACGCCGGACCCCGAGCTGGGCACCTTCACCTGGGAAAAGACCGATCTGGCCGACCAGCTGAAGTCCGCCTTCAACCGCTGAGACAATCATGACCGACACCGGCGCGCCGCCGGACGACACACCGCTGGCGCGCCGGTTCGACTCCTACGACATCGACAAGCTCGCCTGGCTCACCGCCGGCATCGATTCCTCCCGCTACGCCGCCGCCCGCATGGTCGGCGTCCCCCGCTTCCCCCGCCGCCGCGAGCTTGAGGCCTTCTGCCTCGCCCAGTCGCCCAGCCAGGGCCTGGTGCTGGAATTCGGTGTCTGGTCCGGCACCACCATCAACCGCATCGCCGCCCAGGTGGCCCCCCGCATCGCGCACGGCTTCGACAGCTTCGAGGGCCTGCCGGAGGACTGGCGCGAGGGCTACGAAAAAGGCGTGTTTGCCCGCACCGCCCTGCCCGTGGTCGCCGACACCGTCGCCCTGCATGTCGGCTGGTTCGACCGCACCCTGCCCGGCTTTCTGGATGCCCATCCCGGCCCGGCCGCCTTCATCCACATGGATTGCGACCTCTATTCCTCCACCCAGACAGTGCTGTCCCAGCTGCGCGACCGCATCGTGCCCGGCACCGTCATCATGTTCGATGAATATTTCAACTATCCGGGCTGGCAGCAGCACGAGTACCGCGCCTTCGCCGAATTCGTCGCCGCGCGCGGCCTGCATTACGACTATATCGGCCTGGTGCCCGTCCACCAGCAGGTCGCCGTCCGCATCGTCGGCTGACACCATGAGCATCGAGGTCAAACCCCCCGCCGAGCGGCTTTACGGCCGCGCCCGCGGCCACAAGCTCCGCCCCCGCCAGGAATGGCTGCTCGACACCATTCTGCCACGCCTCGCCTTCACCGACCCCGCCACCCCACGCGCCGCCTTCCCCGCCGGGATCGACCAGCTGTGGTTCGAAGTCGGCTTCGGCGGCGGTGAGCACAGCCTGGCGTTAGCCGCCGCCCACCCCAAGGCCGGCCTGATCGCCTGCGAGGTGTTCGACAACGGCATCTGCTCGCTGCTCTCCCGCCTCGTCCCCGAAGGCCACGACGACGCCCCGCTGCCCGGCAATCTCCGCCTTTGGACCGACGACGCCCGCATCATCCTGCGCGACCTGCCCGACGCCAGTCTCGACAAGCTCTTCCTGATGTTCCCCGACCCCTGGCCGAAATCCCGCCACGCCAAACGCCGCTTCGTACACCCCGAACAGATCAAACTGGTCGCCCGCGTGCTGAAGCAAGGCGGCGAATGGCGCATCGCCTCGGACGACCCGACCTATCAGGCCTGGGTCACCGAGGTGCTCGCCGCGCAGGATATCTTTGTTGGCGCCCCGGTCACCGCGCGGCCGGAGGGTTGGCCGCCCACCCGCTATGAGGCGAAGGCGATCAGGGCTGGGCGCCAGCCAATGTATTGGTCAGTCACGAGGACGTAGGCGCGGTCTTTTCTGAAAAAAGAACCAAGAAACTTTCAATACGTATCAAACAGCCGGCACCAACTCAGCCCATATGCGCTGAGATCGGTGCGCGGGCGCCAGACAAGCAAAAGTTCAGCGCGCCCCTACGTCCCGTCAAACGCCAGCTTGGCCCGTACCCGATCCAACTTCCCCTCCCACGCCGCGATCGCGAACGCCGCCACCGCGTTGCCGAACAGGTTGGTGATCGCCCGCGCCTCGCTCATGAACCGATCGATGCCCAGCACCAGCACGATGCCCTCGACAGGCACCTTGCCGTTCATTGTGCCCAGCGTGGCGGCGAGTGTGATGAAGCCGCCGCCGGTGACGGCCGCCGCCCCCTTCGAGGTCAGCAGCAGCACCACCATGATCACCAGATAATCCCCCCAGCTCAGCGGAATATCCAACGCCTGGCTGATGAAGGTGATCGCCATGGTGAAATAGATCGATGTTCCGTCCAGATTGAACGCATAGCCCAGCGGCACCACCAGACCCACCATGGTCGGCGGAATGCCCGCGCGCTCCAGCTTCTCCATCAGCGTCGGCAACGCCGCCTCGGATGAGCTGGTGCCCAGCACGATGAAGAACTCGTCCTTGATGTAGCGCATCATCGGCCACAGCCGCAGCCCGCAGATGCGCATCACGATGGCCATCACCACGAACACGAACAGCGCGCAGGTCACGTAGAAACACGCCATCAGGATGCCGAGCTGTGCCAGCGTGCCGATGCCGTACTTGCCGATGGTGAACGCCATCGCGCCGAACGCGCCCAGCGGCGCCACCTTCATGATGTAGCCGATGATGCGGAACATCGCCGCGCCGGTCTCGTCGATCACCTTCACCAGCGTCTTGCCGCGATCGCCCAGATGCGCGAGCGCCAGGCCGAACAGCACGGCGATCAGCAGCACCTGCAGGATCTCGCCCTTGGCGAAAGCATCCACGAAGGTGCTCGGGATGATGTTCAGCAGGAACTGCGGCACCGTCAGATGCGGCGCGTTGGTGTATTGCGCCACCGCGGAGCGGTTCAGCGTCTTCGGATCGGCATGCACGCCCAGCCCGGGTTCGACGAGATGGCCCACCAGCAGGCCGATGATCATCGCCACCGTGGTCAGGATCTCGAAATAGATGATCGCCTTCAGCCCGATGCGCCCGACCTCCAGCGTGTCGGTCAGTTTGGCGATGCCCACCACCACGGTCACGAAGATAATCGGCGCGATCACCATGCGCACCAGCTTCACGAAGCCATCACCCAGCGGCTGCATCTGCTGCGCCAGGTCAGGTGCGAAATGCCCCAGCAGCACGCCGAGGATCACCGCGACGAGCACCTGCAGGTAGAGAGATTTGGAGACGGACAAAATTCAACTCCCCGGACAAATTTTTTTGAGTCTATGCAAATATGCGCGTCGTTGGAATAGCAAGGAGCCGCCTGCCCGTGCCGGACATCGCGGATTGCCGCATGGCTGAAATGTCTCTAATCCCCAAAGGGTGGAAGCGCGCCCGTCGGCGGGGCGCGGAGGCACGCTGAGCGAGCACGGTGAGCAAGTGACCAACCAGGAGCCAACGGCCGCGCCCATCCACCGCTTCGCCGTCGTCGTCCCCTTCTTCAACGAGGAAGAGGTGATCGCCGAGTTCCATCGCCGCCTGGCCGCGGTGATGAACGCGCTGGGCAGCTGGATGGTGCTCTATGTCGATGATGGCAGCACCGATGGCGGCCTCGCCATTCTGCGCGCCCTGCGCGAGACCGACCCGCACATCGCCCTGCTCACCCTGTCGCGCAATTTCGGCAAGGAGGTCGCCACCTCCGCCGGCATCGACACCGTCCGGGCCGAAGCGGTGATCATCATCGATGCCGACCTGCAGGACCCGCCCGAGATCATCCCCGAGCTCGTCGCCAAATGGGAGCAGGGCTACGAGATGGTCTACGCCCAGCGCGCCCGCCGCGAGGGCGAAAGCTGGGTCAAGCGCGCCACCGCCTCGATGTTCTACCGCCTGATGCAGGATGTCGGCCGGGTGGGCCTGCCCCGCGATGTCGGCGATTTCCGCCTGATGAGCGGGCGCGTGGCCGCCGAGCTGTCGCGCCTGCGCGAGCATCACCGCTTCATGAAGGGCCTGTTCGCCTGGGTCGGCTACCGCTCCTGCGCGGTGGTGTACGACCGCGCGGCCCGCCACGCCGGCACATCCAAATGGAACTATTGGAAGCTGTGGAACCTCGCCATCGAGGGCATCAGCTCCTTCACCGTGATGCCGCTGAAGATCGCCACCTATCTCGGTCTGATCGTCTCGGTGATCGCGGTGATCTTCGCCGCCCAGCTGATCTTCCGCACCCTGGTGTTCGGCAACCCGGTCGCCGGCTATCCCTCGCTGATGGTGGTGGTGCTGATGCTCGGCGGCGTGCAGCTGATGACACTCGGCGTCATCGGCGAATATCTCGGCCGCGTCTTCAACGAGGCCAAGCAGCGCCCGCTCTACCATGTCGATGAGCTGCTGCCGGCCGCGGCACCCGCGTCCGCCGGCACCGTGACGCCCGGTCAGCACCAGCCGGAGCGAGCCGCCTGACCATGGCCCCGCCGAGCCCAGCCTCGCCCCCCGCCCGCCAGGAGCCTGTCTGCCAGGAACATTTCTGGTGGAACGTCCTGCTCGCCACCGAGCTGGCCTGGGCGGCACTCCGCCTGCTCTCCGGCGAGCTGCCGTTCCATGATGTCCGCCGCTTCGGTGAGGAGCTGAAGGCGAACCAGTTCCTGTTCGACATGGGCCACGTCTTCCTCCAGCCCGCCACCCTGCTCTGGCAGCGTTGGTTCAACGATGGCGGCGACGTGCTGTGGGCGCAGAAATCCATCCATGCCGTGTTCGTGGCATTCGGCATCGGCATCTTCCACGCCCTGCTGACCCGGCTGCGCGTCCCGATGCCGCGCCGCATCGCCGCCACCGCCATGCTGCTCGGCAGCGCCAGCATCATGATCCTCGCCCCCAGCGGGCACATGAAGATGCTGGCGTTTCCGTTCATCAATCTCGCGCTCTACCAGCTGGTGCTGTGGGAACGCCCGCTCGCGGGCACACCGCAGGGCTGGCGCCTGCCGCTGGCCGCCATCGCCCTCGGTCTCGCCGCCGCCTTTCTCGCCAGCGCGCTCGCCGCCGGGCCATTCGTCTGCGCGGCGGTGCTGCTGATCGGCTGGAAGCGGGGCGGCTTTCTCGCCGGCTTCTGGCGCTCTGCCGGCGTCGGCCTGCTCTGCGTCGGCGTGTTCATCGCCTGCGCGCTGACCGCCTTCATCCTGTTCGCCGGCCAGCCGCTGACCCTGGCCGGCCTCAACGCGGCGTTGGCCGACAAGGTCTCAGCCAAGCCCGCCGGCTATGATCTGCTGCTCGGCACCGCCCGGCTGATCTTCGGCACCGGCAACAACCTGATCGGCGCGCCGGTGCTCGGCAGCGTGCTGCGCGCCTGGGCGCAGGGCTACATCACGGACCTGCAGCCCTTCCGCGTGAGTCTGCTGGGCCAGGGCCTGCCGCTGCTGCTCACCCTGGCCCTGATCGCGCTGGTCTATCTGCGCGCGGTGATCGCCGCCCTGCGCGGCGTCGCCTGCCTCGCCGCCCTGGCCTTTCTCTGCGGCGCGCAGGCCTGGACGATCTATTACGGCCTGAACGACCCCGAGCACTGGTTCGCGCTGACCGCGCCCACCATCCTGCTGCTGCTGCTCGCCATGCCGGCAACCTCCGCCTGGCTGCTGCCGGCCTGGGCGGCGCTGATCCTGGCGGTGAACCTCACCCTGATCGGCATCCCCACCGCCACCTACCCGAAGGCCCGCTACCAGACCGAGATCGACACGCTCTACACCGACAAGGACTACATCATCTCTTTCACCAACTACCCCGGCTACGCCTATCCCGGCTTCTTCGCGATGGCGCCCGCCGAGCGCTTCAAGGTGGATCAGGAGATGGACGATCGCGGCATTCCCGGCATGTTCGCCGCCATGCAGGCCGGCATCGACGCCGCTCTGGCCCGCGGCGGCCGGGTGTTCGTGTTCCAGGCGCTCGACCCGCTGAACTGGGACGCGCCCTGGATCGAACTGCCCCGCCGCGGCATCACCAAGGCCGCCTTCACCAAATTCTTCACCGACCGCTACCTCGTGCAGACCATACCGCCGGTCGCCGAGATGCAGGTGGTGCAGATCCTGCCGAAGCCGGATCAGCCGCCCAAATAAGCGGAGATCACGGCAGGGTCGCGCGCGATCAGCGGTGCCGGCCCCTGCGCGGTGATCAGCCCGGTCTCCAGCACATAGGCTTCGTCGGCCAACTCCAGCGCCGCCGACGCATTCTGCTCGACAATCAGGATCGTCGTTCCCGCCCGGCGCAGATCGGCCAGCGTGGCGAAAATCTGCTCCACCACGATCGGTGCCAGCCCCATCGAGGGCTCGTCCAGCAGCAGCAGCCTCGGCCCCGCCATCATCGCCCGGCCCAGCGCCAGCATCTGTTGCTCGCCGCCCGACAGCGACCCCGCCAGCTGCCCCGCCCGCTCGCCCAGCCGCGGAAACCGCTCCAGCACCTCCGCCCGACGCGCCGCGGCGACCGCGGGCTGGCGCACCAGCCAGCCGCCCAGCGTGAGATTCTCCGCCACGCTCAGCTCGGCGAAGATCTGCCGCCCCTCCGGCACCTGCACCAGCCCGGCCGCGGCGATCCGGTGCGGCCGCCAGCCGGTGATGTCGCACCCATCGAAACGCACCCGCCCAGCCGAGGGCCTGAGCAGGCCAGACACCGCCCGCATGATCGAGCTTTTCCCCGCCCCGTTGGCGCCGATCAGGCACACCGCGGTGCCCGCCTCCACCACCAGATCCACGCCCTTCACCGCCTCGGTGCGGCCATAGGACACATGCAGATCGCTGATCTCCAGCAGGCTCACGCCGCGCCCTCCGCCAGCCGCGCGGCGACCTTGGCCCCCAGATAGGCCTCCACCACGCCGGGATCACGCCGCGCCCGCCCGGGCGGACCGTCAAAAATCCGCCGGCCGAAATTCAGCACCGTCACGTGATCCGACAGCCCCATGACGAACTGCATGTCATGTTCCACCAGCAGAATCGTCGCCCCGCGATCGCGCAGGGCGCGCACCAGGCCGGCCAGCGCCTCGGTCTCGGAATGGTTCATCCCCGCCGCCGGCTCATCGAGCAGCAGCAGTCTCGGCCCCGGTGCCATCGCGCGCGCGATCTCCAGCCGGCGCTGGTCGCCATAGGAGAGATCGCCGGCCCGCGCCTCCGCCCGCCCGGCCAGCCCGACAAACTCCAGCGCCGCCCGTGCCGCCGCCAGCGATGCCCGCTCCTGCGCGCGAAAGCCCGGCGTGCGCAGAATGGTGCCGAGCAGCCCGACCGGCTCGCGCGTCTGCATCCCCGTCAGCACGTTTTCCAGCACGGTCATCGTCGGGAACAGCCGGATGTTCTGAAATGTCCGCGCGATGCCCAGCGCGGCCCGCCGCTCCGCCGGCAGCGCGGTGATATCCGCCCCCTCCAGCCGGATCGCCCCACCGCTGGCGGGCAGCACGCCGGAAACCAGGTTGAACAAGGTCGTCTTGCCTGCCCCGTTCGGCCCGATCACCGCATGGATCGATCCGCGCGCCACGCTCATATCCACGCCATCCACCGCCAGCAGCCCGGAAAACCGCCGCGACAGCGCCGCGATCTCCAACAATGCGCTCACGCCGCCCGCCGCCGCAGCCGAAACGGCAGCAAGCCGCGCGGCAGAAACAGCACCACCAGCACGATGATCGCCCCGTTGAACACGCCCTTCAGATCCGCCGCCCCGCGCAGCAGCTCCGGCAGCAGCGTCAGCACCGCCGCGCCGACCACCGGTCCCAGCGGCGTGCCGATCCCGCCCAGCAGCGCGTAGGACAAAATCGCCACCGCCGGCTGAAACCCATATTCGTTCGGCCCGATGAAGCTGCTCACATGCGCGCCCAGGCTGCCCGCCAACCCCGCCAGCACCGCCGAGGCGACCAGCGCGGCCATCTTCACCCGCCCGACGCGCACGCCCAGCACCCGCGCGGCCAGCTCATCCTGCTCCATCGCCGCCATCGCCCGCCCGATGCCCGACCGCCCAACCAGCCACAGCACGATGATCGCGCCGAGCAGCACCCCATAGATCAGCGCCACGTCGGCGCGCTGCGGAATGCCCGACAGCCCCATCGGCCCGCCAAAGAACTCGGTGCCCAGCAGATCGTCCGTGTTGAGATAGACCGCGCGCAGCACCTCGCCCAACCCGATGGTGGCGATCGCCAGATACACGCCAGACAGCCGCAGCGTCGGCACCCCGATGGCCAAGGCGAAACACACCGGCACGATGGTGGAGGCCGGCAGCACCACCCAGAACGGCAGTGCCAACCACTTGCTCATCAGCGCGCCGGAATAGGCCCCCAGCCCCGCGAACGCCGCCTGGCCCAGCGACAGCTGCCCGACCGACAGCACCACATACATCGCCAGCGCCAGCAACCCATTGATGCCCAGAGCATAAATCAGGTTCTGATAGGTGAAGAACAGATCGTCGAACATCGGTTCTGCCCCCGGCTTACGCGCGCTGCGCCGTGGCGCGGCCAAACAGTCCCGCCGGCCGCGTCCACAGCACCGCCACCAGAATCAGGAACGACACCGCCTCCTTCAGGCCCGAGGCGATGTAGCCGGCGGTGAACACCTCCACCACGCCCAGCAGCAGCCCGGCCAGCAGCGCGCCGCGGATATCGCCCAACCCGCCCACGATCACCACGATGAAGCCGCGCAGCATCATCTCCTCGCCCATGTAAGGCTGGATCGCGTTGAAATTCAGCCCGATCAGCACGCCCGCCGCCCCACCGAGCGCGCCCGACACGAAGGACACCAGCATCGCTGCGCGCGCCGTATCGATCCCCATCAGCCCCGCCGCGTCCGGCTTCTCCGCCACTGCGCGGATCGCCAGCCCCACCCGCGTGAAGCGGATCAGCCACACCAGCAGCCCGACGATCAGACCCGTCGCACCCAAAATCAAAATCTGCGTGGGGGTGATGAACACCCCGCCGACGATCATCGGCATGCCCTTCACCAGGCCGGGCGGCAGCCGCCGGATATCCGGCCCCAGCAGCGCCGTCCCCGCCGCATAGATCGCCAGCGCCGCCCCGAGCGTGACCATCAACGACGACAATTCCGGCGCCCCCACGCGCCGCAGGCGCGTCAGCAACAGCCAATCCACCACGATGGCGATCACCCCGGTGCCCACCGCGGCGGCCGGCAACGCCGTCCAGATCGACATCCCCGCCAGCCGCACCGCGAACAACGCGAGGAACGCACCCACCGAGAAATAGCAGCCATAGGTGAGATTGATGACCCGCAGCACCCCGAACATCAGGGTGAAGCCGAGGGCAAACAGGGCATAGGTGGCCCCGAGCAGAACGCCGTTGACGAGTTGTTGCGCGAACATGACCGGTCGCCTCTAGCGCTGATCCCGGTCACTGGAAAGCTTGAGGAAGGCCAGGGGGCCTTGCCCCCTGAACCCCCATCGGCGCCGTGAGGCCCGAAAGCCCCGAACGCGTGACGTGTGAGGTGTCAGGTATGACGTGTGAGGCGGGGCCAGTGGCCTGCCCTCAGTCAAAATCTTCAGAAAGCTGAGACCGCACCGCATCCGGCAGCACCGCCATATGCGCGTAATTCGCATGCCCCAGCCCCAGGATCACCTGCGCCCCCGGCCGGCGGAACTCCGCGATCTGGTGCGAGGTGAACGCAAAATGCACGAACTGCACCGATGAGGCCTTGCCATCCGCCGCGGTGCGGTCCTGGTCCTCCTCCGGCGCGCCCATGATCTTCTCGCCGGCGACGGTGATGAACGCCGTCTCCTCGATCCCGCCCAGCTGGTTCAGCACATTCTTCCGCCGGATCGGGTCATCGATCTCGATCATGAACGTCGCCACCAGCTCATGGCCATTCGGAATCAGCGGGTTATAGGCCGCCAGCTCGTCGGGGATCTGGGCGGCGCCACCCTTTTCGATCCACAGCATCTCGTGGATCTGCATCCACATCGTCTCGCGGTTCTCGAAATAGAACGTCGCCGACGGCCCCACCGACACGCGCCGGTCGCGCTTCAGCGCGGCGATCGCCCGGCGCTTCTCCGCGCGGATCTTGCCGTATTCCGCCATCGGCATGATGTCCGACGCGGTCAGGGCGTATTTGCTGGTCATGTGCTGGGCTCCGTCCATCCATAGGCGCGTGCGACAAGCTGGATCGGGTGGCGCAGAAGGGCCGGCGCCTTCGCCTCGCCGCCCAATTTTTCCACCCCTTGCAGGATATGAACCCCCGCGAGCGGGCATTCCGAGGTCACGAACGCCTTGCCCCCATTGGCCACCGACCGCGCCACCGGCTTGCCCACCTTCAGCGCCACGTCGAAATTCTCTTTCTTGAAGCCCCAGGCGCCGCCATGGCCCGAGCAGCGCTCGATCACCTCGACCTCAAGGTTCGGCACCAGGCGCAGCATTTCGGCACCCTTCTGCCCCATATTCTGCGCCCGCGCGTGGCAGGCCAGATGGATCGAGACCGACGACGCCGGTGCGGCCATCCCCTCGGCGAGCCCGTCGCGCTTGGCGATGTCGATCACATATTCCGAAAGATCAAAGCTGGCCTTGGCAAGTTTGGCCACCATCGCGTTGTCCGGGCTGATCAGCGGCCACTCGAATTTCAGCATCAGCGCGCAGGAGGGCACCAGCGCGATGATATCGTAGCCCTTGTCGATCCAGGGCGAGAATGCTTCGGCCACGGCCTGCGCCGACTGCGCGACCTCGGCGATCATGCCCTGTTCCAGTTTCGGCATCCCGCAGCAATGCGGATGCAGCACCACCGTCTCGACGCCGTTGCGCGCCAGCACATGGCGCGCCGCCTCACCCACCAGCACGTCGTTATAATTGCCGAAGCAGGTGGCGTAGATCACCGCCTTGCGGCCGAACGCCGGCGCCGCCCGGTTGACCTCCGGCGCGGTCTTCGACAGCGCAACAAGTGATCTGCTCTCATAGGTCGGCAGCGCGGCATCCGCATCGAGCCCGGCGAATTTTTCCAGCAGCGGTCGCG